>NZ_JCBCCK010000187.1:0-5625 GCF_059864935.1 Planktosalinus sp. | reverse complement strand
GGACGAGACAGAAGTTACAAACTTAATGTATCTTGAATATCTTGATTGGACAAAAAAAGTTTTTCCTCCGGAAAATGACAATTATAGACTAATTTATCACGGTGCTTTACCGGATACATTGGTTTGGAGAAATCGTCTTGGATTCAATGAAACTATGACAAACAATTACCTCAGGCACCCTGCCTATGCAGACTACCCCGTTGTTGGAGTTAGCTGGATACAAGCGGTTGAGTTTTCTAAATGGAGAACAGACAGGGTAAACGAACATGTCCTGGAAAGTGAAGGTTATACAAAACGCGGTGCAAGAATCACTGATGTCGATGCAACAACTACATTTAATACACAAACATACTTGACCTCTCCAACGGATGCCTATGGTGGAAATACTGAAATCACTCAGGGAGGAAGAACTTCAGAAAGAATTGTTCAAAGAGACAGCACAAACTTATATGTGCAACTAAAAGACGGGTTACTTCTCCCCGACTATCGTTTACCAACTGAAACCGAATGGGAGTATGCCGCACTAGGTCTTGGAAGCTTAAGAAGCTATAATGTTTACAGAGGTAAGAAGAAATATCCCTGGGACGGTCAATACACCAGATCCGGAAAAAGAAAAAATCGTGGAGATCAGATGGCAAACTTCAAACAAGGCCGCGGTGATTATGGCGGTATTGCCGGTTGGAGTGATGATGGGGCAGACATTACCGCTCCCGTAAAATCATATCAGCCCAATGACTTTGGATTATATGATATGGCTGGTAATGTAGCAGAATGGGTAGCTGATGTTTACAGACCTATCATCGACAATGAATTCAATGATTTCAACTACTTTAGAGGAAATATTTATACAAAAAATGCGATTGGCGAAGATGGCAGGGTCGTTTTAATTACCCCTGAAACAATAGTTTATGATACACTAAGTAATGGCCAAATAATTGCCAGAAACCTTCCTGGTGAAATCCTGCAGATACCTGTTGATGAAGAAGAAACTTATTTAAGAACTCAATTTTCAGATAGTGACAACAGAAACTTTAGAGATGGTGACAGGCGTTCAACAAGAAGCTATCAGGCATTTAATGACGATTTAGATGAAGGAGAATCTTCTACAAAAATAATGTACAATTCCCCCAGACATCAGGTAGAACCCGGTGATGAAGGTCTTGAAAGACAATATGACCAGGACAATGCCAGAAGCACTTTGATAAATGACGAAGTAAGGGTTTTCAAAGGTGGTTCCTGGAGAGACAGAAACTACTGGCTTGATCCGGCTCAACGACGCTATTTCCCTCAAGATATGGCTACTGACTATATCGGGTTCAGAAATGCAATGTCTCGAGTTGGTTCAAAATCTCAAAAAGGCAAACGTGCCAGAAATTAAAAACCAAAAATATTTGATATTAAAAGCCCCGTTTTTCGGGGCTTTTAATATAACTTTAGTTCTATGAACACAGAACAACTCCACAAACTTTTTTTGGCCTCAACCGGCGCAAGTACCGATACCCGTAAAATCACCAATGGAAATCTCTTTTTTGCCCTGACAGGAGAAACCTTTAACGGAAACCTGTTTGCCGAAAAAGCCATAGAACTGGGTGCCTCATATGCAATCATAGACGATGAAAACTATTTAAAACCAAACAATAAAACCATTTTGGTAGAAAATGTTTTGGGAACATTGCAGGACTTAGCAAAATTTCACAGAAAACACCTCAACATCCCAATTCTTGCATTAACAGGAAGCAATGGCAAAACCACTTCAAAAGAGTTGATTTGCAATGTATTAAAAGAAAAATACAAAGCTGTGGCCACTCAGGGTAATTTCAACAATCACATTGGAGTACCACTTACATTGCTTTCAATGAACAAAAACACTGAAATTGGAGTCGTTGAAATGGGAGCCAACCATCATGGTGAAATTGCCGCTTTATGCGAAATCACCCAACCGGATTTTGGCTACATAACCAACTTCGGAAAGGCGCATTTGGAGGGTTTTGGTAGCCTTGAAGGAGTTATCCGTGCAAAGACTGAGCTTTATGAAAACCTGAAAAAACACGACAAAATGGTGTTTATCAACACCGATGACCATATTCAAATTGAGAAGGCAAAAGGAATAAACTCTTTTACTTTCGGAACTAAAAACTCCGGAAGTCGTGTTGAAGTAGAAATGCTTGAAGCAAATCCATTCATGAAACTGAAGTACAATGATATTGAAATAAATACAAAAGTCATTGGCAGGTACAATTTTTCAAATCTTGCTGCAGCTATCGCCATCGGTACATATTTTGAGGTTTCACCCAAGGCTATTAAAACAGGAATTGAAAATTACACCCCCGGAAACAACCGCTCACAAATTATTAAAATTGGCAGTAATACCGTTGTTATGGATGCCTACAATGCTAACCCTACAAGTATGCGCGCGGCTCTTGATAATTTTAACCTACTGGACGCAAATCAGAAAGCAGCAATCCTCGGCGATATGTTTGAACTGGGTGAAGATACCAAAACAGAACATCAAAATATTGCGGAATTTGCCGAACTATTAAACCTCAATTATGTCCTCTTGGTTGGAAAAAACTTTTTTAATACCAAAACCGATAAAGCCAAAAAATTTGAAACTTTCGAAGATTTGAAAGCATTTCTGGAGATTGCTCACTTTGAAAACTTCCACATCCTAATAAAAGGCTCCAGAGGAATGGCTCTGGAAAGGGCTTTGGATTCTATTTAATTTTTTTACAAACCTGAAACTATCGAATTAACTGAGTTGATTCAGACTTAAACCACTCCGGCAAAAAGAAAAAACCTATGCTTTTGTATAGGTTTTTTGAATAATGTGGGTTATACTGGACTCGAACCCTTTATGTATTCCTTTGTTTTTCAGGTATTTAAGAGGCTTGTAAAATAGGGTCTCTCAAATGGCTCTCATTTTATTTAATTCGTTTCGGTTTGGTTTGACATTCATTTCAATAAGTACAAATATACAAAATTGATGAATACTATCAAAGTGATATGAATCGAACTTTAATCAATTATATATTCTTCTACTTGGTTTTGATTGAGGCCGTAATATTCTGCGAATTCATTTGTGGTGATGAATTGGTGGGGTTCTTTTTCCAGATATTCACGGATTTTGGACAAGAGGTTCCTAGCGTGTCTTTCACTCTTGCCGGTGATACGCTGAATATCTTTTGGGTAAATACATATTCTTTTTGAATACCTCATACTTTATCTATGCTTCATCTACCCTTCAAAGATACAGCATCGTAGGGCGTTAATCAATGTTTTAAGGGGTTGTGGTGGTGTATTTTTGTGTGGTGGACTATCGTTTCATCTGTTTTGGTTTGATTTGGTGTTTGCGGTTAAAATGGTCTGTTTCGGAAAAGGTGGTTGATTGCGGAAATGGGGTTCTTTGGGTGGTGGTGTGTGCTTATACTTTTGGTTTTTATTAATCAAAAAATCGAATAGTTATGGCAAGACAGACCGGAATTATCAGGTTGAAAGGTACCATTGGAGGTGTTACCTTTTACAAGACCACCGACGGGCATTTGGCTCGTGAAAAAGGTTGCGTGGACAAAAATCGAATTGCCAACGACCCGGCGTTTCAAAGAACCCGTGAAAATGGGGCTGAGTTTGGACGTGCCGGTGCCGGTGGTAAATTAGTGAGAAAGGCCATTCGTTTGCTGTTGCAGAATGCAAAGGACAAACGGGTGACCAGCAGATTGACCCAATCACTTATGAGAGTGATTAAGACAGACTCAACCAATGAGCGTGGGTTGAGAACCATTCCTGATGGGGATATGGCATTGATCAATGGGTTTGAGTTTAACATCAACGGGAAATTGAGTACTGTGATGTTTGCTCCCTACTCCCCTACTTTGGACCGGGTTGCCGGGACCTTGGATGTGGAGATCCCGGTGTTTACTCCTAATGCGAGTATCGATGCTCCAGCAGGGACTACTCACTTTAAAATCGTGAGCGGGTTGGCTGAGGTTGACTTCGAAAACGAGGAGTTTGTTTTTGACAGTGAGGAGACAGCGATTTTGCCGTGGGATGCCCAGGATACCGCGCTTATCAATCTTGTCTCTACGGTGACCGCTAACTCTACCCTGCCGCTGTTGCAGGTGCTTGGTGTGAGCTTTTATCAAGAGGTTAATGGTGATATGTACCCGTTGAAAAACGGTGCTTACAACTCCCTTAGTTTGATTGGTGTTGATCAGGTGTAATCGTGATTTCATTGGGTGATGGAATTGCAATTGTTCAGAAATCAATTTGAGAGGGGCGCCAATGGTGCCCTTTTCTTTCAAGGGAAGTTTGTTTGTTTTACAATTGAATTGCCCTGGAAGGAGAATGCGCGAAATGTTTCGTGTATTCCTGACGGGCGGTATGAGCTGAAGCTTTGGTTTACGGACCGGTTTAAGCATCATCTGATTGTGAAGGATGTTCCCGGGCGGAGTGGGATTTTGATTCATCCTGCCAATGATGCCCTGAAGGAGCTTCGGGGGTGTATTGCTCCTGTTACGCACCTTACGGGAATTGGTACCGGAACCCTTTCGCGTAAAGCGTTGGACAAACTTCTATTATTGATTGAACGCGCGCGAATGAGCCGAGAGGGCTTGTTTTTGAACATTACTTCTGCCCGATTTGCGGAGGGTGAAAAAGAGAGCTGTTAATTTAAAATATTTGAGTTATGAATTTACAAGAACGCTATACAAAACCGACTCCTAAATTTTTTAGGACGTTGCGAAATATTGGGATTGCGCTTACTGCTGCAGGTGGTGCCATTTTGGCTGCTCCTGTGGCGATTCCTACTGCTTTGTTTACCATTGCGACTTATGTGACCGTTGCAGGCACTGTGGCGACTGTGGTGAGCCAAGCGGTGGTGAAAGACGAGGACGAAGGCGATGACAACGAAACCAACGATTTTCAGGAACCTGCATTGGGGATTTAGTTATGGAAACGCATTTTTTTCATAGGGCGAGTTTTTGGGGTGGTACTTTTTTTGGGGTGTTGCCCAATTTGCCCGTGGAAGATGTTTTGGTTACGGTTGTGATGGCATTTATTGGTGCTGTGGCGAGTTTTATTGCTTCGGTGTTGTTACGGTTTATTTCCCGGTGGTTTGGGAAGTAGGTGTTTGGTTTGGTGAGAAAGCCCGGGTTTATGGTCCGGGCTTTTTTTATTGGTGGAAACATGGCTTGTGCCCTGTTTTTAATTTAACTGCGGTTGGTAAGACCTCATCATTAAAATTTTATAATTTTTGAGATTTACCGATTGCCGGCGCAGGTTTTCTTCTGCCTCTTCCAGTTTTTTGAGGACATTGAAGCGTTCTTGCCAGTAGTGACCGTCATAGTTAAAGAGGCATTCTTTAATCATGTTTTTGATGTCGCAAATGGAGATAAACGTGATGACGGAGCCTTTGTGATAGGGTTTGAACAGGCTACCGGCGTGGAGGATGGCGCATATCCAATAGAGTTTTTGGAGGTCGCTTTGGTTGTTGCAGAAAACGACAAAAGCGTTTCTGTAAGGTTCAAATGAAGGCTTTCCGGCGTTGTTTCCTTTGTTTAGGATGTAAAAGTGCGGTGTGTTGTAAAACCTTCCGTGTTTGTGGGTTTTGATTTTGAAATTAAGCATAAT
>NZ_JCBCCK010000186.1:0-1017 GCF_059864935.1 Planktosalinus sp. | reverse complement strand
AAAAAAGTGTAATTTTATATCCAACTAAAAATCAACATGCGAGGACCTCTATTTTACTCAAAAATCCTACTCTTTGGTGAATATGGCATCATCAAAGATTCCAAAGGTTTATCCATTCCCTATAATTTTTACAACGGCGCTCTTAAGATTGATGAACACCACACGGTGGCGACACATAAATCAAATCAGGGCTTAAAACGATTTGCTGATTTTCTGGAAACCTTGCAAAAGGAACAACCTGAATTGGTCACCTTTGATTTAGACAGTTTAAAAAAAGACATAGAAGCAGGACTGTATTTTGACAGCAGCATTCCTCAGGGATATGGTGTTGGGAGTAGTGGCGCATTGGTAGCAGCCATTTATGACCAATATGCCAACAATAAAATCACGGTTCTCGAAAACCTTACCCGCAAAAAACTATTACAACTCAAAGCTATTTTCAGTGCGATGGAATCCTTTTTTCACGGAAAATCATCTGGACTTGACCCATTAAATAGTTACCTGAGTTTACCCATATTAATCAATTCACAAGACAATATTGAGCCTGCCGGAATTCCTTCACAATTGAAGAAAGGAAAAGGCGCCGTGTTTTTGTTAGACAGCGGTGTCACCGGTGAAACAGCACCCATGGTGCAAATCTTTATGGAAAACATGAAGCAGGAAGGTTTTAGAAATATGTTGAAAGACCAATTTGTAAAACATACAGATGCCTGTGTGGACGATTTCCTCAAAGGCGACGTCAAGTCTTTGTTTTCCAACATCAAGCAACTCTCAAACGTGGTGCTGGACAATTTCAAACCGATGATTCCTCAACAATTCCACACACTTTGGAAACAGGGTATCGATACCAATGCCTACTACCTGAAACTATGTGGCAGCGGTGGCGGTGGCTACATACTTGGCTTTACCGAAGACCTTGAAAAAGCCCAACAAGCCCTGAAAGACCATAAACTGGAAGTGGTTTATAGTTTTTAGAGTTACCCCTGGGCCATTTTGAAGTGGGATAAATTATTCGCT
>NZ_JCBCCK010000046.1:0-16127 GCF_059864935.1 Planktosalinus sp. | reverse complement strand
GTCCTCAAATTCAAAAACCGCTGTGTTGCAAAAAAGGTGCTCAACCAGGTAATAATAACTCCCAAAACAAAAATCGCCACAAACAAAATAGCCAACAACATAGGTTGCTCAAGCAATTGCAATTCCGAAAAGGTGTTGTTTAGATAATACATCACAAGTGCCATTCCTATCCAGGCCAATAAAATTCCTACCAAACCGAGTTTGATGCTTTTCCAGATAAAGGGTTTTCTGATAAAGCTTTTTGTAGCACCCACCATTTGCATGGTTTTTATGATAAACCTCTTTGAATACACTGAAAGCCTGATGGAACTGTTAATCAAAAGCACGGCAATAAATGTAAAGACGCCACTAATTATCAACACCCACAAACTTATTTTTCTTACATTTTCGTTCAGCAAAGCGATTAGTGGTTTGTCATAAATCACCTCATCGACAAAGCCTTTTGACATAAGTTCAGAATTGATTTCTTCAATAAGTTCGGGAGTGACAAAGTCGGCTTTAAGATATACGTCAATAGAATTTTGCAATGGATTGTCCCCTAAATAACTGATAAAATCTTCACCAATTTCAAGGCTTAAATTTTCTGCGGCTACTTCTTTAGGCACATAAGTGGCGCTTTTGGTATATTCGGCTAAAGCAAGACTGTTTTGAAGCTGGTTGACTTCCACCTCTTTGGCGGTTTCTTTAAGAAATATCGAAAGTGCGATTTGCTCTTTAAAATGATCGGCAATCTTTTTAGTGTTTAACACCAAAAGCCCGAGCAATCCCAACAAAAACAAAACCAAAGAAATACTGATTACCACTGAAAAGTAGGACGAAATCAATCTGCGTTTCTGGTATTTTTCAAAAGAGCTACTCATAAAAGACGGAGGATTTAAGATGTAAAAATACTAAAGTTTATCAAACAATTGCCCTTGTATTTCAATTGAAATAACTCAAAATTCAGTGAAAAATTATAAATAAAAAAGCCCCTCATTTCTGAGAAGCTTTCGTTGTGCGGATGAAGGGACTCGAACCCCCACACCTTGCGGCACTAGATCCTAAGTCTAGCGTGTCTACCAATTCCACCACATCCGCTGTTGGCATAAAACTTTACTGAATTGTGCATCGCACTCCGAAGCTTCAGCAAAGGAGTGCAAAGATAAACAAAGATTGTAATAAACAAACAAGTTCCTTTATAAAAATGACAGTTTTTCGTAGATTTACGCTCCATTAAAATTTTACTATGAACAGCGCTAAAAATTACATTGAAGAAAACAAAGACCGTTTTCTTTCCGAACTCATTGAATTATTAAAAATCCCATCAATCAGTGCCGATTCCGCTTATAAAAAAGACGTTATTGCCTGTGCCGAAGCGGTGAAAAACAGCCTCGAAAAAGCAGGCTGCGATACCGTTGAAATATGCGAAACACCGGGTTATCCCATTGTCTATGGAGAAAAAACAATTGACAAAAACCTGCCCACGATATTAGTCTACGGTCACTATGACGTGCAACCGCCTGATCCACTGGATTTGTGGGAGAGCCCGCCATTTGAGCCTGTCATCAAAAAAACTGAAATCCATCCCGAAGGCGCTATTTTTGCGCGCGGAAGTTGTGATGACAAAGGGCAAATGTATATGCACGTAAAGGCCATGGAATATATGACCCAAACCAACCAACTGCCCTGCAACGTCAAGTTTATGATTGAAGGCGAAGAAGAAGTGGGCAGTGTGAGCCTGGGCTGGTTTTTGGAGCGCAACCGTGAAAAACTGGCCAATGATGTCATCCTCATTAGCGATACGGGAATGATAGCCAAAGATGTTCCTTCCATCACCACCGGATTGCGTGGCTTGAGCTATGTTGAAGTGGAAATTACCGGACCCAACCGCGATTTGCACTCCGGGCTTTATGGTGGTGCCGTGGCCAACCCCATCAATGTGCTGGCAAAAATGATTGCCTCTCTACACGATGAGGACAACCACATTACCATTCCCGGTTTTTATGACAAAGTGATTGAACTAACTACTGAAGAAAGAGAAAAAATGGGCGAAGCCCCTTTCAGCCTTGATGCTTATAAAAAAGCATTGGACATGAACGATGTGTATGGCGAAAAAGGCTATACCACCAACGAGCGCAACTCCATCCGCCCCACACTGGATGTCAACGGAATCTGGGGAGGCTATACCGGTGAAGGTGCCAAAACGGTGATTGCAAGTAAAGCTTACGCGAAAATAAGTATGAGGTTGGTACCCGATCAGGATTGGAAAGAAATCACTGAATTGTTTAAAAATCATTTTGAATCCATCGCGCCTAAAGCCGTTAAAGTAAAAGTCACTCCACATCATGGAGGGACTGCTTATGTAACCCCTATCGACAGTATGGAATACCGTGCTGCTGAAGAGGCTTATGAAGCCACTTTCGGTAAAACACCCATCCCGCAACGCAGCGGTGGCAGTATCCCAATAGTTGCCTTGTTTGAAAAAGAACTGAAAAGTAAAACCATTTTAATGGGATTTGGTCTGGACAGCGATGCAATACACTCCCCCAATGAACATTTCGGCATCTGGAATTACCTGAAAGGTATTGAAACCATCCCGCAGTTTTTTCATTATTTTACTGAAATGAAAAATAAGTCTTAATTTATTTTTCGTTTTTATATTTAGGTAGATCAACTGCGAAGACTGAAACTCATTGAAGATTGATTAAAGTCGAAATCAATCTAATCTTTTTTGGTAAATATATTGCTCCTATTTTAAATTTATAAAAATACCCCTTACACATATGAAGTAAGGAGTATTTTATTGATTTGAAATATATTAGGGTTAAATTTCTCAAATAGTTCAACAGTACTATTGATATTTTTAAAAGAAGTTCTTTTATCCAAAATCAAGAACCCATACTTAATCTACACCATATAACTTAAATGTGTTGATAACCAAAAAATGAACAATTAATAACATTCATTTTACATCGATGTAATGTGTAATTACGATTTTTGTGCAACTTAATGTTCATTAAGAATTTTCATACCGTCTTAATTTTTGTCGATTCAGATGTATGACAGGTTGCCTTGGCCAGGCAACCTTTTTTTTTTAAATTTACTGAAGCATAATATGTGCTTAACTTCTACTTAACATTCGGTTCGGTTCTTTGCAGCGACAAAAATTAAGAGCGAATTATGAAAAATAAAATAACCTTACCGGTTCTTATTACCCTTATGGTCACATTTTTTGCCCAGGGCCAGGAACTCACAGAAAATAAATTTGGAAAAGGAATCCTGAATATAGTGGCAAAAGACAGTTCTTTCAGTATGGTTTTTGGTGCCCGTTTCCAATCCCTTTATACAGGACAATGGGATTATCCCGGGTATGAAGACCTTCGCAATTTGCAATCCAATTTTCTCATTCGTCGGTCACGTCTCAAATTTGACGGATTTGCCTATACCCCTAAACTGAAATACAAACTGGAAGTCGGTCTGTCCAACAGGGATATTTCAGGGGCATCTGAGTTCAATGGCAATACCAATCGCATGATTCTGGATGCTGTACTGAAATGGAATTTTCACGAAAACTTTGTATTGTGGGCCGGTCAGGCCAAATTGCCCGGGAACCGCGAACGTGTAATTTCGTCTGCCAATATGGAAGTGGTTGACCGCTCGTTGGTAAACAGCCATTTTAATATAGACCGTGATATGGGAATCCAGTTACACCACAAGATTGCATTGGGTGAAAACTTCATTATCAAGGAAGCCTTTGCTTTTTCACAAGGAGAAGGCCGTAATGTCACTGCAGGAAACTTGGGAGGGTTCCAGTACACCGGACGCCTGGAAGCGTTGCCCTTTGGTGCTTTTGACGATTATGTGGGTGCAGACCTCAAGCGCTGGCAAACACCCAAACTGGCTGTAGGTGTTACCTATGATTTTAACAACAATGCCGTAAGAACACGCTCCAACTCAGGTGCCTATATGGTGACCGATACCGGATTTTTTGAAACCAATATCAGCACCCTGTTTGTAGATGCCATGTTTAAATACAAAGGTTGGTCCTTTATGGGGGAATATGCCCTGCGCGATGCCGATGAGGCCATTGCCTTAAATAGCGACGGAACACCTACCGGAGATGTTGTAAATGTTGGCGAAGGGTTCAACCTGCAAACAGGATATGTCTTTAACAACAACGTGCAGGTCACCGGGCGCTATACCGAAATCATGCAGGACGCCGAAATTTCATCCCTTGATGCCGAAAAACAATATACGCTTGGGGTTTCCAAATATTTTGTGGGTCACAAGCTTAAAATTCAAACCGATTTAGGTTTGAATGACTTTGAAGACAACAGCCGCAACAGGTTGGTGTACAGATTGCAATTTGATATTCACTTTTAATACATAAACCTTAAACCCTTTTTATTTGCCACTGTTATTTCCCTAATGCTAATAGAATAGCTTTCGGAAACATCAAAAAAGAAGCAGGAAGGCTTTATTTAATATCTTATTTCTATAAATTTCAAGTCTATATTACACCTTCTTGACGAACTTCGTCAAAATCACAATCTGCTGCCCTTCTACTTTGCCTTCAATTTGCTCGGCATTGTCATGAACCAAGGAAATCCGTCTTACAGCTGTTCCTCGTTTTGCGGTGAGCGAAGACCCTTTTACATCCAGATCTTTGATTAAAACCACATTGTCTCCGGCTTCTAAAATTACACCATTGCTGTCTCTGTGAATAATTTTATCACCTAAAGCAACATCGTCTCCCGCAGCTTTTGCCCAGGCCAGGGTTTCGTCATCGAGGTACATCATATCGAGTAAATCCTGTGGCCAGTCTTCACTCTTCAAACGGTTAAGCATTCGCCAAGAAAGCACCTGTACTGCTGGCGCGGTACTCCACATACTGTCGTTTAAGCTCCGCCAGTGGTTAGGGTCTATGGTATCGGGGTTTTCGATTTGGCTTAAACAAGTATCGCAAAGCAACACATTGATCTCGGCTATATTGCTTGGTGAGTTGGGCAGGTTGTAGCTTTTAAGGTTTTGGGTCGCTTTGCACATTTCGCAGCTTGAGTTGCTTCTCTCAAGAAGTTGTTGTTCGGTGAGCATAAGGGAATATTTTTGACAAATGTAATTCAATTTGAGTAGCACTACAACCCTCTCAGGGTTCAAAACCCTGAGAGGGTTAATCAAAAGGAAATCGGTAATTCCAGTGGGTATGCCGTGCAATGTCGGGTGAATGTCGGGTGAAATTCATGGAAAAATATTGTACATTGAGGTGTTCATTCGTAGTATTGTGCCATTATTCAAATATCAAAAAATGAAACAGCCCGAGTTAGGTCAAAAAATCCTTGATTTACGAAAAAAGAAAGGACTCACCCAGGAAGATTTGGTGGAAAAGTGCAACATCAATGTGCGCACCATTCAGCGGATTGAAGCCGGTGAAGTTACGCCAAGGCCCTATACCATAAAGACTATTCTTGCAGCGCTTGGCTATGACATAGAATCCATCAATCAACCGACTATATCAAAATCAAATGGACAGCAACTTTTGATTGCTCCTGAAAAAATCAATTATACAATAAAGACATTAACCATTGCTTGTGTTTTTGGTGCCTTATACTTTTTATTTGGTTTTCCTGAGTTTTATGCAGACTGGACAAGGTTTACCGAAGACGAAAACCCTTACCCAACTTCTGTCTATATTGTATTAAAAATTTGCACCCTTATTTCGTTGGTGTTTTTTATAAAGGGATTTTGGGTCTTGGGTGTCGCACTTCAAAACACCGTGTTGAAATTTTCATCTCTTGTGTTGATTGCATTTTCAGCTCTCATTTACATTTATGACATCATTTCTCTTTTTTCAGAGTTCATTCCAATGGAAATTTTTATCAGCGGAATGTCCCTGAGTTTTGGAGCTATTGGTGTTTTATTTGGGATTGGCATCATCAAACTCAAAGACCAACTGGGCAATACAGCATTGGCAACCGGCGTTTTTGAAATTATCGTTTCTCTTTTCTTCTTTACCATATTTATGGCCTGGTTGGGGTATGTTTTAATGATTCCACTGATATTGCTTGAAATCATATTGCTTTATAAAGCTATGGAAGTTCTTAAAAATGATAAAACGCATCCTCATAATGCGAGATGAGTTCAGTTGTTTTGTTTTTTAAAACTGCAATAATATCAAACCGGGTTTCCAGTTCGATGTCGTTGGCTTCTAAATAAGCATTCATCGCTTTGACGATTTGTTTGATTTTTGATGGGGTAACAAAACTTTGGGGGTCGCCAAAAAAATCAGAGTTTCGGGTTTTTACTTCCACACACACCATCAGGTTGTCTTTTTCGGCTATGATGTCAACCTCCGCACGTTCATATTGATAATTGCGAACATGAATTTTATAGCCTTTTGCCAGCAAATACTGAGCTGCAAGTTCTTCTCCTAATTTTCCGAGTTCGTTGTGTGATGCCATTTATAAAAAATCTGATATGAAAATTACAAAATATTTTGAATTAATTGTCTCTCATCTAATATCTCACATCTAATATCTATTTTCTACCTTTACATAAATGGAAAAAACCGCTTTAGAAATACAGATTTCGACCCTGCCTCACAGTGCAGGGGTGTATCAATATTATGATAAAAACGGTAAAATCCTCTATGTTGGGAAAGCCAAGAATTTAAAGAAACGGGTTAGTTCATATTTTTCGAAAAGCCACGATAATACCCGAACTCGTTTATTGGTTAGAAAAATCCATGAGATTAAACACATTGTGGTCACTTCTGAGACAGACGCTCTCTTGCTGGAGAACAACCTGATTAAAAAATACCAACCGCGCTACAATGTGATGCTTAAGGATGACAAATCTTATCCATGGATTTGCATCAAAAACGAGCGTTTCCCAAGGGTTTTCACGACACGAAAAATGATCAAAGACGGCTCTGAATATTACGGCCCTTACACCAGCATGAAAACGGTGCACACCCTACTCGATCTGATTAAAGGCTTGTATCCCTTAAGAACCTGCAATTATGACCTTTCCCAAGAAAAAATTAATACCGGCAAGTTTAAAGTGTGCCTGGAATATCATTTGGGAAATTGTCTGGGACCCTGTGAAAACAAACAAAGTGAAAAAGACTATCACGACAACATAGATGCCATTCGGCAAATTGTAAAGGGCAATTTTAAAGACTCACTGCAACGTTTCAAAAAACAAATGAAACAATATGCTGAAAACTTGCAGTTTGAAGACGCTCAACGCCTGAAAGAAAAAATTGAAATTCTTGAAAATTACCAGTCAAAATCCACCATTGTCAACCCCAAAATCAACGATGTGGATGTGTTTTCCATCGTTTCTGATGAAAGTTATGGGTATGTCAATTTTCTTCAGATTTCATTTGGCTCAATCATAAGGTCACACACTTTGGAAATCAAGAAAAAGCTGGACGAAAGCGACAAGGAGTTGCTGGAGCTTGCGATAGTTGAAATCAGGCAACGATTTGATTCACTTTCCAAAGAAATTTATGTGCCTTTTGAAGTTGAAGTGGGCGAAAACATCAAAGTACATGTACCACAATTGGGCGACAAAAAAAGTATACTAGAATTGTCCATTCGCAATGCCAAATACTACCGAATTGAGCGTTTTAAACAAATCAAGATTACCGATCCCAATAGGCATGAAAACCGCATTATGGCTCAAATGCAGAAAGACCTCAGGCTTTCGGAAGAACCGCGGCACATCGAGTGTTTTGACAACTCAAACATACAAGGCAGCAATGCCGTGGCGGCCTGTGTGGTTTTTAAAAACGGAAAACCCAGTAAAAAAGATTATCGAAAATATAACATAAAGACTGTAACGGGACCTGATGATTTTGCGTCTATGGAAGAAGTGGTTTACAGACGTTACAAAAGATTGCTCGAGGAGAAGCAACCTTTACCACAACTCATCATCATAGATGGAGGGAAGGGGCAGTTGAGCTCTGCATTAAAAAGTCTGGATGAATTAGGCTTACGCGGAAAAATTGCAATCGTGGGAATTGCTAAAAGATTGGAAGAATTATTTTTTCCAAACGACCCAATTCCCTTATATTTAGACAAAAAATCGGAGACGTTGAAAATCATTCAACAATTGCGGAATGAAGCTCACCGGTTTGGAATTACGTTTCACCGGAATAAAAGAAGCAGCCAAGCGTTAAAAACCGAATTGAAATCCATCCCCGGAATAGGCGAAAAAACCATTATTGACCTTTTGAAGCACTTTAAAAGTGCTAAACGTATTTCTGAAACAAGCTTTCAGGATTTAGAAGCCTTGGTTGGTCACCACAGAGCTGAAAAAATAATTGACCATTACAAGAATCTTAAATGAAGCAAACAGTTATTCTCTTAATTGCCCTTTTTCTATCAGGATTTTCCTTTTCACAAGAGCAGGAAGATGTCAAGGTAGGGTTGGTGTTGAGTGGTGGTGGTGCCAAAGGCCTGGCACATATTGGAGCTATCAAGGTGATTGAAGATGCCGGGGTGCGCATTGACTACATTGGCGGAACCAGCATGGGGGCGATAGTGGGGGCTTTATATGCCTCCGGTTATACCGCAAGGGAGTTGGACTCCATTTTTCATATAATGAATTTTGATGAACTTATCCAGGACGACCTTCCTCGAGTAGCAAAAACGTTTTATGAAAAAACCGATGCTGAAAAATATGCCATAACCCTTCCCTTTGATGGATTTAGGATTTCGTTTCCTTCGGCACTTTCCAAAGGTCAGAACTTATTTAATTTAATGTCAAAATTAACCAGCCATGTGAGTCACATCAATGATTTTTCTGAGCTGCCCATCCCGTTTTTTTGTATGGCCACCAATGTTGAAACCGGAAAGTCAGTTAAGTTGACAAGCGGTTATTTGCCCCAAGCTGTTTCTGCAAGTGGTGCTTTGCCTTCTATTTTCAGCCCGATAGAAGTTAACGGTCAAATACTCATAGATGGTGGAGTGACAAATAATTATCCGGTTGATGAATTGAGAAGGATGGGAGCCGAAATCATCATTGGTGTGGACGTTCAAGACAGCTTGTTGTCCAGGGAAAACTTGAGGTCTGCCATTGATGTTTTGGTTCAAATAAACAATTACAGGACCATCAATGATATGATTGAAAAGCGCGAGAAGACTGATATTTATATTCATCCTGATATTAAAGCCTTTTCTGTTATTTCCTTTGACCGAGGCATCTCCATCATCAAAGCCGGTGAAGTTCAAGCTTACAAATTTAAAGAAGAGCTGGAGCTACTGGCACAAAGACAACAACACAGAAAACGGGAAAAAGTTAAAAAAACGGTTTCAGACAGTTTGCGGATAGATGTGGTGGAAATTTCCGGCTTGAATGATTACACACGCTCTTATGTCATGGGAAAATTGAAACTCAAGCCACCGGATAAAACCACCTATCAGCGTTTCAGTGAGGGGATTAATAATCTTAGTGCAACTGGAAATTTTAGCCAAATCAACTATTTTTTTCGTGAAAATGAAGAACTTGAAAATACTCTTGAACTACAACTTACTGAAACCCGGTCCAGATCACTTTTGAGACTGGGTGTGCATTATGACGATTTATACAAAAGTGCTGCTTTGGTTAATATCACCCGTAAAAGGCTCATTCAGAAAAATGATGTTGTCTCTTTTGATTTTATATTGGGAGACAACATCAGGTATAATTTTGATTATTATATAGACAAAGGTTTTTACTGGAGTGTGGGTGTAAGGTCACGATATAACAAATTTAAAAAGAATGTGAATTACAAACTTTTTCCGCCGGACATTCTAGACAATTTTTCTGCCATTGCAAACATAGAAATAAAACACGAGGATATTACCAATCAGTTTTATTTGCAAACCCTATTTGCACAAATCTATTCTTTTGGGTTGGGTGTTGAGCATAAAAATTTGCAATTCAAATCAATAACACTCCAAGACAGTAATCAAAATGACAAGACGGTTTTTGAAAACACTAACTATTATAGCGCATATGGTTATTTGACCCTTGACAGTCGTGACAATAAATACTTTCCTAAAAAAGGTGTTTTATTTGACGGAAAATTTAATTTCTATGCATTTGCCACAGGGCTTAATGAAGACTTTGAACCTTTTTCTATAGCTAAAGCTTCGTTGGGTTATACCTATAGTCCTTCTCCAAACCTCGCTTTGACACTCACTTCTGAAGGCGGCTTTAAAATTGGCGGCGAAGATACAATTACCCTCGACTTTTTTGTGGGAGGCTATGGATATAACAGTATCAACAATTTTGTTCACCTTTTTGGCTATGATTCATTTAGCTTGAGAGGAGATACTTTTTTAAAATCTGCATTAAGGGCCGACTATCAATTTTACAGAAAAACCTATGTTTCTGCAGTAGCAAACATTGCCAATGTGGGCGATAAACTGTTTGATTCATCGGCTTGGATTGATGGCATTCCTCATAGGGGCTATGCACTGGGGTTGGCTAGTGACACTTTTATTGGTCCCATTGAGCTTTTTTATTCTTATTCCACCGAAACAAAACAAAGTCACTGGTTTGTAAGTTTGGGCTTTTGGTTTTAAACTTTTCTTAGCTTTCTTTTACTTATTTTTTCCGATATTTGTTAGCTAAACAACTTGTTATGCCTTTCTATCACAAACTGGGGAAAATTCCTAATAAACGCCATATCCAATTCAAAAAACCCAACGGCGATTTGTACTATGAACAACTCTTTGGAACAATAGGTTTTGACGGAATGTATTGCAATATGTATCACGTTCATCGGCCCACTCAGGTAAAAGAAATTAGAAACCAATACAGTGTGGCTCCGAAAATTGTCAATCCAAACAATATGCAATCCTATAAATTATTTGGATTTGATGTAACTCCTGAGAAAGATTATCTCGAAAGCCGAAAAATTGTAATGACCAATAGCGATTGCCACATTACACTTGCAGCACCACAAAACAAAACCCAGGATTATTTTTATAAAAATACTGACTCAGACGAGTTGCTTTTCATTCACAAAGGTTCCGGAAAGCTTAGAACACTTTTAGGAAATCTGGAGTTTAAATATGGTGACTATCTCCTTATTCCAAGAGGCATCATTTACAAAATTGATTTTGATACTGATGACAATCGCCTTTTTATAGTAGAGTCCAGAAGGCCCATATATACACCAAAACGTTACAGAAACTGGTTTGGGCAATTGCTTGAGCATTCTCCTTACTGTGAAAGAGACCTTCGTAAACCCGAAGAACTGGAAACTCATGACAAAACCGGCGAATTTCTTATCAAAGTGAAAAAGCGCGATGAAATTTTTGATATGGTTTATGCCTCTCATCCTTTTGATGTGGTGGGCTATGACGGGTACAATTTCCCCTATGCGTTTTCCATTCACGATTTTGAGCCCATAACCGGCCGTATTCACCAGCCGCCACCGGTTCATCAAACTTTTGAAACCGATGCTTTTGTGGTGTGTTCATTTGTGCCTCGTTTGTATGATTACCATCCACAATCCATTCCGGCACCATACAACCACAGCAATATTGACAGCGATGAAGTGTTGTATTATGTAGATGGCGATTTTATGAGTCGCATCGGTGTAAAACCCGGAAACATATCATTACATCCTGCCGGAATTCCACACGGGCCACATCCGGGAACCTATGAGGCAAGTATCGGCAAAAAAGAAACTAAAGAGCTCGCTGTTATGGTGGACACATTTAAACCTTTAATGCTCACAGATGAGGCTATGAAAATTGCAGACGACACTTATTACCAATCCTGGTTAGATAAATAAAAATTAGAAAACAACAGTAACAATGAGTAAAGAAGTAAAATCAGTAGACTACGGTCTCGAAAAAATATTTGAAGGGGCACAGGATTTTTTACCCCTTTTGGGAACAGACTATGTTGAATTTTATGTGGGCAATGCCAAGCAATCTGCCCATTTTTATAAAACAGCCTTTGGATTTCAGTCCTATGCTTATTCTGGTTTGGAAACCGGAAATAAAGAACGGGCTTCTTATGTTTTGAAGCAGGATAAAATAAGACTGGTGCTTTCAACGCCACTAAGCAGCAGTTCACCAATCAACCAGCATATTGTCAAGCACGGTGATGGTGTAAAAGTAATAGCACTATGGGTAGAAGACGCCCGCAGTGCTTTTGAAGAAACCACAAAAAGAGGTGCGAAGCCCTTTATGCAACCCACAGTTGAAAAAGACGAACACGGCGAAGTGGTGCGTTCGGGAATCTATACTTATGGCGAAACCGTTCACATATTTGTCGAAAGAAAAAACTATAACGGCGTTTTTCTTCCCGGTTATAGAGCATGGAAATCAGACTACAATCCGGAACCGGTGGGCTTAAAATACATCGACCACATGGTGGGCAATGTGGGCTGGGGCGAAATGAACCAATGGGTCAAATGGTATGAGGACGTAATGGGATTTGTAAATTTCCTGTCGTTTGACGACAAACAAATCCATACCGAATATTCTGCTTTGATGAGTAAGGTAATGAGCAACGGGAATGGAAGAATTAAATTTCCCATCAACGAACCTGCAAAAGCAGCCAAAAAATCACAGATTGAGGAATATCTGGATTTTTATGAAGGTCCCGGTGTGCAGCACATTGCTGTGGCAACTGATGACATCATCAAAACCGTCGCTCAATTGAGAGAAAGAGGCATAGAGTTTTTACCGCCACCACCTCAGGCATACTATGATGATATTCCCAGACGATTGGGTTCTCATATGGACATTATGAAAGAAGACATAAACGAGCTGCAAAAACTTTCCATCCTTGTTGACGCCGATGAAGAAGGATATTTACTCCAAATATTCACCAAGCCGGTGGAAGACAGGCCTACCCTTTTCTTTGAAATTATCCAGAGGATGGGAGCCAGGGGATTTGGTGCCGGTAATTTCAAGGCATTGTTTGAATCTATTGAAAGAGAGCAAGCACTAAGAGGAACCCTTTAAAACAGTTGAAAACTTTGACAACAAAATCATCGTATTATTTTTTTGGAATAACTATTGCAATTGACATTAGAATTGGAATTTTTGGTCTATGAAATGTCCATAAGCAAAATTGCCATACCAACCGCCTTGCTCCGACAATAGGCGGATTCAGGCGACGAAGCCGAAAATGATTATATGGACATTACATCTGACCGATAAAAAACAAATAAATATAAACAGATGAAAAATGTATTGATTGTATTCTTGTTGGTTTTCTCCTTTTCCGCAACTGCTCAAAAAAAAGCATTTCAGGACGGTGAGTGGTTTAAGTTCAGAGTGTCTTATTCCGGGTTTTTAAGCGCCGGGTACGCCACCCTTCAGGTAGACAATGCCATCTTAAACGGAAAGGAAGTCTATCACGTGAGAGGCTATGGGAGGAACACCGGATTGTCGCGCATTTTTTTCAAGGTAGAAGACATTTATGAAACCTATATGGACAAGCAAAAAGACATTCCATACAGGTTTATCAGAGATATAAACGAAGGAGGACATACCCGTGATATTGTTGTTGATTTTGATCATACTAAAAACCTGGCACTTGTTCATGACAGGAAAAAGAATACAAAAAACACCTATCCCTTTCCCAATGGCGTTCAAGACATGCTTTCAACATTTTACTATTTGAGAAATCATGTGGACACAACAAACTTAAAATCGGGAGATTATACTGATGTTGATATGTTTTATGGTGATGAGAGTTTCAAATTTAGGTTAAAGTTTTTGCGAAGAGAAGTTTTAAAAACTAAATTTGGCAACATACAAACCTTGGTGTTCAGGCCTTATGTTGAATCAGGCCGTGTATTTAAAGAAAAGGAGAGTTTAACCGTCTGGATTTCAGACGATGACAACAGAGTGCCTTTAAGGATTGTTGCCGATCTGGCTGTTGGCTCACTAAGAGCAGATCTGGATGAATACAAAGGGCTCAAACATTGGTTTAAAATTTTAGCAAAGTAAATGACAATGGATAAATCTTCAAAGAGAAACGAACTTTTAGACCGCCTGGAAGAAAAGTTTTCCGCAATGGGTCAGGATTTAAATGTTCACCTTGAAGGTTTATTGCATTCCAAGCCCATCACTTACTGGGACTATATCCAAACAGACGCGCTGCTTAATTTGCAAATCCAACGCACCAATCAACCTGATGAAATGGTTTTTATTATGTACCATCAGGTCAATGAATTGCTGTTTAAAATGATATTATGGGAAATCGAGCAGGTGGCTCACAATAACGAATTAACCGCCGATTTTTTCTCAACGAAACTAATGCGCATCAGCCGCTACTTTGATATGCTCACCTCATCATTTAATATTATGAGAGAAGGCATGGAAGCCGAACAATATATGAAATTCCGAACCACGCTCACACCTGCCAGTGGTTTTCAAAGTGCACAATACCGAAAAATTGAATTTGCTTCAACTGAGTTAATCAATTTAATCGACAATCGCTTTAGGGCGACCATTGACAGAAACACCCCCTATGAACATGCCCTGGAACACCTGTATTGGCAAGCTGCAGGAAAAGATTACAATACGGGCAAAAAATCACGCTTACTCACTGCTTTCGAAGAAAAATACAAAGTAGAATTTGTTGCTTTTACTCAGGAATACAATACCATCAATTTGTATTCAAAATTCAAATCGCTCCCTGAAGAAATCAAAGTAGACCCCGATTTGATCAAAGCTATGCGTCATTATGACTATACCGTAAACATCACTTGGGTAATGGCACATTATGATGCGGCAAATTATTACCTCACCGGAGGCAATCCTGACAAAAAAGTGGAAGCCACCGGCGGAAGTGACTGGACAAAATACATGCATCCAAAATACCAGAAAAGAATTTTTTTCCCAAGTTTATGGAGCAAAGACGAAATAGATCAATGGGGAATGAACCTATAAAAACCATTTGAATTGAAAAAAATCGCTTACCTATCCCTTTTATCCACTTTTTTCTTAATTAGCTGCAACAACACTACTGAAACCCCTGAAGTTACTGAAACGGTGACCCCAGAATCCATTGTTGAATTCGGCTTTGCTCTCGACGATTTTGAAGTGGTGAGAGACACTATCAAATCCGGGGAAACTTTTGGTTTAATTATGGACAGGCAAGGAGTATCACCCGCACAGGTTTTTACAATTGTCAACAATATAAAAGACACTATCAATGTGGCCAGGCTTCGTGCCGGAAGGCCCTATACTGTGCTCAGGTCGAAAGATTCACTCAATCAGGCTCAGGTATTTATTTATCAGGCATCACGCATCGACTATACTGTAATCCATTTGTCTGACAGTATTTATGCTTACAGGGACCGCCTGCCGTTAACCACAAAAAGAAGAGTGGCTTCAGGAGTAATCACTTCCTCTCTATCACAAGCTATGGTTGATGAAGGATTAAGCCAGGCATTGGTACACGAGCTTTCAAGTGTTTACCAATGGACAGTAGATTTTTTTAAACTTCAAAAAGGCGATAATTTTAAAATTATTTATAACGAAAACTACATCAACGACACCATTTATGCAGGAATTGAAAGCGTTGAAGCCACATTACTCAATCACTACGGAAGGCCTTATTACGGTTTCAAGTTTGTGACCGACAGTATAAAAGGAGAAGCCGACTATTATGACGAAAAAGCAAATACGCTTAGAAGTTTCTTTTTAAAAGCACCTTTGAACTACTCAAGAATTTCATCGCGTTTCAGTCCGCGAAGACTTCATCCTGTTACGAGACAAGTTAGGGCTCATCTGGGAACAGATTATGCCGCTCCACATGGCACACCTATTATGACCACTGCAAACGGTGTTGTGGAACGCTCAGGCTACACAGCAGGAAATGGCAATTATGTAAAAGTAAAACACAACAATACTTATTCTACACAATATTTACACATGTCGAGAAGAGCCGTTAGGGTAGGCGAACGTGTAAAGCAAGGTGACATCATTGGTTATGTGGGCAGTACAGGACTTGCTACGGGTCCTCACGTTTGTTACCGTTTTTGGTACAATGGAAAACAGGTGGACCCTTATGCCATAAAACTTCCAGCTGCCGAACCCATAAAAGAAGAACTCAAAGCATCTTATTTTGAATTTATCAAAAATTTAAAAGTTGAGATTGATGCCATTCCTGAAAAAACT
>NZ_JCBCCK010000157.1:0-1628 GCF_059864935.1 Planktosalinus sp. | reverse complement strand
TGATTTCAGACAGCTATTACCTCGATTTTTTCAGAAAGATAAAAGACGATGAGGACTATGGATTTCAGTCACCAAGACCGGGAGACAAAGCCATGATGGTGGAGTATGCTTCTCCCAACACTAACAAGCCGTTGCATTTGGGGCACGTCCGTAATGTATTGTTAGGCTATGCTGTTGCTGAAATAATTAAGGCATCGGGTAAAAAAGTATATAAAACCCAAATCATAAACGACCGTGGTATTCATATTTGCAAAAGCATGCTGGCATGGAAAAAGTACGGAAACGGTGAAACCCCTGAAAGTACCGGATTAAAAGGTGATAAACTGGTGGGCAATTACTACGTAAAATTTGATTCAGAATACAAAAAAGAAATTAATGCCCTGATAATGGAGGGTAACACAGAAGAAGAGGCTAAAAAGAAAGCACCACTAATGTTGGAAGCTCAGTTAATGCTTCAGAAATGGGAAAACGGTGACCCTGAAACGGTACAACTTTGGGAAATGATGAACGGCTGGGTGTATGAAGGTTTTGAAGTCACTTATAAAAATATCGGTGTTGATTTTGATTCCTATTATTACGAAAGCAATACTTATCTTTTAGGAAAAGACGTGGTAGCCGAAGGTCTCGAAAAAGGTGTTTTTTACCGTAAAGATGACGGCAGCGTGTGGATAGACCTCACTGATGAAGGTCTGGACGAAAAAATCGTTTTGCGCAGCGACGGCACAGCTGTATACATGACTCAGGACATTGGCACCGCCATTCAACGGGTAAAAGATCATCCCGATGTGGGCGGAATGGTTTATACTGTGGGCAACGAGCAGGACTACCATTTTAAGGTGTTGTTCCTCATCCTAAAAAAACTGGGCTACAGTTGGGCAGAAAATCTCTTTCATTTGAGCTATGGAATGGTTGACCTCCCCACAGGAAAAATGAAAAGTCGTGAAGGCACTGTGGTCGATGCCGATGACCTGATAGCCGATATGGCTAAAACCGCCCGTGAAATTTCTGAAGAACTGGGCAAGCTCGACGGTTACTCCCAATCTGAAAAAGAAAATCTTTACAAAACCATTGGTCTTGGTGCGCTAAAATATTACATCCTGAAGGTGGACCCCAAAAAGCGGATTTTATTCAACCCCGAAGAATCGGTCGATTTTCAGGGCAATACCGGGCCTTTTATTCAGTATACTTTTGCACGTATTCAATCCATCCTTAGAAAAGACAAGAACTCTGTTTATACTTTGCCCGAAGTAGTTGAAATGCACGAGAAGGAAAAAGAACTTATCAAGCAATTGGAGCTTTTCCCTGAGATAATTCAAAATGCTGCAACCACATACAGTCCGGCTTTGGTGGCCAATTATACCTACGACCTTGTGAAAGTGTACAACTCCTTTTATCAAAGCGTGCCCATCCTAGCCGAACTGGAAGCAGACAAACGCCAATTTCGGGTTACCCTTTCCAAAAAAGTGGGGGATGTGATTGCTTCGGCATTTAAACTTCTGGGTATTGAGGTACCGCAACGAATGTAATTAAAAAAACACCTGTAAAGAAATATTGGGTGTCATGCCCAAAGAAACTTGCTCTACTTTGCTGATTTCAGATTCAAAATCTTCACTTTGTTTCAACACAAA
>NZ_JCBCCK010000151.1:0-2005 GCF_059864935.1 Planktosalinus sp. | reverse complement strand
GGATTTCAGCCACTTTTCTTTTTTCATGGCCTCTTTTTTAGTTGAAAAGTACTCAGCATAAACTACAATCCAAGGCCTGAACTTAACTGTATGCCCTTTATTTGAGAATTTATTGTGAGAATAGAACCTTTGGATTAAAGATGAGGAATATCCAATGTATATTTTATCAAATTTTATTGAGTAGAGCACATATGTCATAAACTCATTCATTCTGTAAAAATAAAAAAATCCCAACCAAATCATTTTTGGAAGGGATTTTTTGTAGCGTGAGGGGGACTTGAACCCCCGGCCTCCGGGTTATGAATCCGACGCTCTAACCAGCTGAGCTACCACGCCATATATTCCCGCGCAGGCGGAAATCTCATAATATATTTTAAATTTAATAATTTTAAGAACGTTGTTTACTTTTCAATCCTGTTTTGAACCCCCGTCCGCCTTTGGCGGATATGAATCCGACGCTCTAACCAGCTGAGCCCTGTCTGCCTCTGGCTGATACCACGCCATCTATTCCCGCGCATCCCGATGACTATCGGGAGGGAATCTTATTAAATTCCAGTGTAAACGGGAATTTTATTTTATATCTTAAAATTATTTGAATCAAGAACTTTATCTACTCCCATCTTACATTTTTTCGCAAAAGCGAAAACCTCAAACCCCATTTTTAGAGTGCGCAAATATAAAAACAATTTATAGCAGCACAAAGCTTTATTTTCAGAAAATAATTTTTAAAATCTTTTCTAATATCAATTTAATATCTATATTGTGCGTCAACTAACATGAATGCAATGAAAAACAAAGAAAAATATGAGATGGAGTTCCCAATACAGGTTTCGCCGGCTCTTCTTTATCAATATATATCTACACCTTCAGGCTTGTCTGAATGGTATGCAGAAAATGTAAATTCCCGAGGAGAAGTCTTTACTTTTATTTGGAACGGCTCTGAAGAAAATGCCAAATTGGTGGGCAAGAAAAGTGAAGAACGCGTAAAATTCAAATGGGAGGCCGATGAAGACACCGACTACTATTTTGAATTGAGAATACAGGTGGATGAAATCACCAAAGATGTTTCGCTGATGATTACCGATTTTTCTTCACCCGAAGAGTTGGATGAAAATAAAATGCTTTGGGAAAGTATGGTTTCAGAACTAAAACATACTTTGGGTTCTACTTAATTGCTTCCCGAAATCATTGTATCTTTGCCTCGTTTTTTAACGGGGCTTTTTTATGATCAATCTAAACGGAAAACTTTTACCTGAATACGGAACTTCAATCTCTCCAAACAACCGGGGACTTCTATATGGCGATGCCCTGTTTGAAACCCTGAGGATTTCAGCAGGAAAAATACTTTTCTGGGAAGACCACTATTTGCGGTTGATGGCCTCAATGCGAATATTGAGAATGGAAATCCCGATGGATTTCACCCTTGAATACCTTCAGGAGCAAATCCTCAACACAGCTTCTGAATCGTTTCCCGATGCACCTGCGCTTAGGGCAAGGCTAACAGTTTTTAGAAACGAAGGTGGTTTGTACACCCCTTCAAATCTTAGAGTGTCTTTTTTAATAACTATTTCTGAACTTGAAGCTCCTTTTTATTTAATCCATGACAAGGATTACGAAGTAGAACTTTTTAAAGACCACTATTTAAATTCAGGCTTGCTTTCTACTATAAAATCAAACAATAAAGTGACTCACGTTTTAGGGGGAATTTATGCCAATGAAAATGGGTTTCAAAATTGCCTCTTGCTCAATGAGCACAAAATGATTGTTGAAGCGCTGAACGGAAACCTGTTCCTCGTTTTTGGCAATACCATTAAAACCCCACCCGTTACAGACGGTTGCCTGAGAGGGGTTATCAGAAAGCAACTGCTCAATATGGCCAAACAACTGCCCGATTACACTTTTGTGGAAGAAACCATCTCGCCATTTGAGCTTCAAAAAGCCGATGAACTATTTATTACAAATGTGATTACAGGTATTCAACCGATTACCAAATACAGAAAAAAGA
>NZ_JCBCCK010000136.1:0-1219 GCF_059864935.1 Planktosalinus sp. | reverse complement strand
GGGACACCCCGGCTGGCGACACGGCGATAACGGCTTTCTCGGCATCATTCCCCCAAACACAAAAAGGCGCGAACATCCTCAAAAGAGAATGCCGCGCCTATAATGGGGCTCACGGCCCAAAAGCTATATTCGATTCAGTCTTGCAAACTCACCAAAAAGCAATGCAAGTTATAAAGCAATCAATGAAGCTCTTGAAACCGTTCAGAAAACAGGAGACTTGGAAGTGCCGCTTTCGATAAGAAACGCACCCACCAAGTTAATGAAGGAATTGGGGTATGGAGACAACTACCAATATGCCCATAATTATGAAGGCAATTTTGTGTCGCACGAGTTTTTACCGGAAGAAGTTTCAGGAACTGCCTTTTATGAGCCGGGGAATAATGCTAAAGAAAATGCGTATCGGAATTATTTGAAGTCACTTTGGAAAAATAAGTATGGGTATTGACGTTGGATGCTGGGTGTTGGGTGTTGGATGCTGGGTGCTGGGTGCTGGGTGCTGGGTGCTGGGTGTAATTAATTAAATATCTTTAAATTAACAAGTGTTTTCAGTAAATTAAAAATCTAAATATCATGAGTTTCAAATTTGAAAAATTAATTATTTGGCAGAAAGCAATGGATTTTGGCGAAGATATTTTTGAAATAGCAAAACAGTTTCCTAAGCTTGAATTATATAATCTTTCAACTCAGATATTAAAAGCAGGGGATTCTATTGCTTTAAATATTTCTGAAGGTAGTATTGAACAATCAAATAAAGAGTTCAATAGGTTTTTAGGATATTCTGTTAGGTCACTTGCAGAGGTAGTAACTTGTTTATACAAAGCTAAAAGAAGAAGTTATATTGATGAGGAAACTTTCAAATCTTTATATGATAGGGCTTATTATCTTATGAATATGATTATCTCATTTAAATCAAAACTATAATTTACATCCAACACCCAGCATCCAACACCCAACCAAATCAATAAACTTATTCTTTAAGACATAAATAACAGCATATGAAAGGAAAGCTAATCAAAGGAAAAGCCACTCCCAGAGGAAAATATCCTCACGTAAAGCGCGTTGGCAATTTTATATTTGTTTCCGGAACGAGTTCGCGTAAAGCCGATAACACCTTTGCCGGTGTGGAACAAGTGGACGAAATGGGAAGTATGAAGCTCGACATCGAAGCCCAAACCCGAGCCGTAATTGAAAACATACGCGATTTTTTGTCTGAAGAAGG
>NZ_JCBCCK010000519.1:0-3399 GCF_059864935.1 Planktosalinus sp. | reverse complement strand
AAAAAGCGAACCGAATAGAAAAAATAGAATAAAAATACCTGAAGTTTGTAATCAATTTAATGTCAGATATATTAATACTATCGAGATGTTAAGAGAATTGAATGAAAACTTTTAGAGCACTACAATTTACATTCATTGTCCAAAAACGTTTTCAGCATCTCTGGCTGGGGTTTCTTTATTTTATAAACCGGATATACTATAGTTGGCAGTAATGCAAAAAAAAGATTGCGAAATTTTTTGTAAATTTGAATGTAAATAAATTATTATGAAAACCGTAAATGTCCAAATATCTGATTTTGAATTCAACCAATTAGGTCTGAATAAAAGCACATTGTCATTTTCTGAACTGATTGATATCATTGGAAAAAAAATAACAAAACAAACACTGGAAAAGAGCATTCAACTAGCAAACAAATACGGACTTTCTAAAATGACGATGGAAGAAATCGATGACGAAATAAAAGCGCACAGGAATGCAAAAAATAATTCTTGATACTAACGTAATTGTTTCCTCGCTAATTCAAAAAAACTACCCGTATTTAATTATTGACCATTGTATCGATGGAAATGCAATCATTTGTGTTTCAAGTCCAATTCTTCAAGAATATATAGAAGTTCTAGGACGGCCAAAATTTGCAAGATTTACCGACTTCAAAACAAATGCTGATTTTCTAATCGTGAGATTGAGCGAAATCTCAGAGATATACGAACCAATAGACAAATTGAAAATCATCAAGGACGAACCTGATAACAGACTTTTAGAATTAGCCGAGATTTCTAAAGCGGACTTTATTATTACGGGAAACACAAACGATTTTACAATGCAAGTTTATAATAAGACCCGAATAGTATCACCAAAAGAATATTGGGAAGAATTTAAATAGTCCCGCACTCCAAACTGTCCCCACTTCGGCGTACTACAATTTACATTGATTGTCCTAAAAGGTTTTCAGCATCTCAGGATATTTTACCGGTTTTAATTGGACAATTATTATAACATTTTAAGGGTTTTTGATTACAAGTATTTTTATGAAATGAGTTATATTTGAGAGTTGAGTTTACTGTTTAATCTCTCAGATAACAAAAATTTTAAACTGATGAAATCTGAAATAATAAAATCATTATCAAACAATTTTGAAGACCATTCACAGACTACTGAAAGCGGTATTGAGTTTTGGTTTGCCAGAGACATACAGCATCTTTTAGGGTATACTGAATGGAGAAATTTTCAAAAAGTGATTGTAAAAGCAAAAACCTCTTGTGATGCAACCGGAAATGATGTTTTAGACCATTTTGTTGACGTCAACAAAATGGTTCAATTAGGTTCAGGTAGTGAGCGTGAGGTTGATGATATAATGTTGACAAGATATGCTTGTTATTTAATTGCTCAAAATGGCGACCCGAGAAAAGAACAAATTGCATTTGCTCAGAATTATTTTGCAGTTCAAACGAGAAAGTTTGAAGTCATTGAAAAGCGAATTAAAGACTGGGAACGATTACAAGCCAGGCAAAAACTTACACTTTCTGAAAAAGAACTCTCAGAGCTTATCTATGAACAAACAGGAAGTGATAAAAACTTTGGAATCATAAGGAGTAAGGGTGACCAAGCATTATTTGGTAAAACAACCAAACAAATGAAAACTAAATTGGGTGTTCCTAAAGGTCGGGCATTAGCAGATTTTCTTCCAACAATTACTATAAAGGCAAAAGATTTTGCAACAGAAATTACAGTTTTTAATACGAAGGAAAAAGGACTTCAATCAGAAAGACAAATTTCAGCAGAACATATCACAAATAATCGTGGTGTTAGATCTATTTTGTTGAAGAGAGGTATAAAACCAGAGGAATTACCACCGGAAGAAGACATTAAAAAGTTAGAACGAAGAGTGAGTTCTGAACCAAAAAAACTTGGAAAAAACCCAGATAAACTGAAATAAAAGCGACCCGCTCCCCAAACTGTTCTCACTTCGGAGCACTACAATTTACATTGATTGCCCTAAAACGTTTTCAGCATCTCAGGCCGGGGTTCCTTTATTTTATAAATCTTTTGATTTTCGCGATAGTGTGATCCCATCGCTCCGGTAGCATTGCGTTCTCCTGTCTATAATGCAGGATTAAATATGACTGATATATTTTTTAGATGTAACACAGTCAACTATTGAAATTTTGTATCTTTATCAATGACATTGATTCTACTGTATGACTGCAAAATTAAAACAAATAGAAGTTGAGGAAAAGATAATAGCAATCACTTCATATAACGAAGATGATTATATCTGTTTGACCGATATGGTGCGGGGGGAGGAAGGAAATGACCATATTAGAAACTGGATGAGAAATAGGAACACCGTTGAATTCCTTGGGATTTGGGAGCAATTGAATAACCCAAATTTTAAAGGTGTCGAATTCGACACCTTTAAAAAGGAAGCGGGTTTAAACTCATTCAATTTAACACCAAAAAAATGGGTAGAAACTACAGATGCAATCGGGATTATATCCAAAAGTGGCAGAAGTGGCGGGACTTACGCTCATAAAGATATAGCATTTGAATTTGGTGCGTGGATTAGCCCCATGTTCAAACTGCTTTTGATTAAAGAATTCCAACGACTTAAAGAAATTGAGACAAATAAATACAATTTAGAATGGGATGTAAAAAGGGTTTTGAGTAAGGTAAATTATCAAATCCATACAGATGCAATTAAAAATCATATTCTCCCAAAATCAAAATATACAACTGATAAACAATGGATAGAATATGCAGAAGAGGCTGATTTACTAAATGTGGCTTTATTTGGTTGTACAGCTAAACAATGGAAAGAAGTTAACCCTCAACACGCATTAGATGGTAAAAATATGCGAGACTTTGCAAGCATTAATGAACTTGCTGTTTTATCAAATTTGGAATCTCTAAATTCTGAATTAATTAAAAGTGGTGTTGAAAAAAGAATGCGATTTAATCATATGCATCGAATTGCAAGACAACAGTTAGAAATATTAAACAAATCAGATCTACTTAAATCAATTAAAAAACAATCTGATTCAACATATGTAGATCAAAAAAGGAAATTGAATAATTAATACCCCACTCCCCAAATTGCCCCCACTTCGGTGTACTACAATTTACATTGACTGTCCAAAACGTTTTCAGCATCTCAGGCTTTGGGGTTCCTTTATTTTAAAGACCTGCTAGTGCGTTCCAAAGGTTCGGGAGTATCGGGTTTTCCTTCAACACATACCAACCGCATGTTGACGGTAAGCTTAGATACCTTCTCAATTCAAGAAAAAGTAATAACTGAAATGATTATTTTGTATCTTTGATAAAAAGCTGATTAAAATGAATTTAGAAGCCCGAAAAATCGAATTTGTACAAGAGTTTTTAAAACTTCAGAATGAAGAAGC
>NZ_JCBCCK010000510.1:0-2807 GCF_059864935.1 Planktosalinus sp. | reverse complement strand
CCGTGAAAATCCCAAATGAGTTTAATGCGGTTTTCAGGCATTTATTTAGTCTTCAGTTTCAATTTTGATACCCATTTTTTCCAAAACAGCAAGTGTAATGTCATAATTGGGGTCAAGAAAGACTAAATTATTATCTGCACTGGTGTTAAACACTTGAGTGTATTTATGCTCGCTGGCTACTGCATCAAGTGCTTCAGCGATTTGCTGAAAGAGTGGTCTTTTTAGTTCATCTTCTCTCAATCGCAAAAGTTGAACGCCGTTTTGCCTGAACTTGTTGATATCCTCCTCGAGCGTAAAAATGGCTGTTTGTTTATCAAGTTTTTGTTGTTCAGTGAAAGAACTTGCATTGGTGCTGTAATCTTCAAGCTTTTCTTGGTACTCATTCATTTTTACATTCAACTGCTTGTCAAGATTCTCTCCATATTCCTGAAGATTTTTCTGAACACCTTCTATTTCAGGCATTTGCAAAATGATAAAATCAACATCAATGGTCCCAATTTTGGTTTGTGTAAAACCTGTAATAGAAAAAAGGCTGAGGCAGATGACAAGAATAATATTTTTCATTGTTATTTTATTTAGAGTCACAAAAATAATGGAATTTTTGAAGCAAGAACTATTTTTTGAAATACTTGTGATATGGGTTAGTTTTTTTTTAAAAATTTAGGGATTGAATGTGGTTTGGATTTCGCATTATATTCGGTTAATGAACTTGGTTAACAATCCAATTTTGTTATTTTTGCAATCATTCAAAAAAAATAGCGGATTATGAAAAGAAACATTTTTTTAGTTTTATTGTTTTTAGGAATTTCAACATTAGGCTTTTCGCAGTCAAAAGAAAAAAATGTTTTAATGACCATTGATGATGAACCTGTTTATGTCGACGAGTTTTTAAGGGTTTACAATAAAAACCTCGATATGATACAGGATGAATCACAAAAAAATAAAGAGGCTTATCTTGAACTTTTTATCAATTACAAGTTAAAAGTGAAGGAGTCATTCGCACAAGGTTTACACGAAAATGAATCATTCATCAAAGAACTGGGAACTTACAGAAACCAGCTTTCACAAAATTATCTATACGACCAGGAAATTACTGAAGAGCTCATACAAGAAGGACATAAAAGACTTATGGAAGAGGTAAGTGTCAGCCATATCCTCATCAGGTTGGCATTAGACAGTCGCCCTAAAGATACTCTGGCAGCTTGGAACAGGATAAAAGACATTCAAAATAAAGCCAGAAGCGGTGAAGATTTTGAAGCACTTGCCAAAAAATATTCCGAAGAGCCCAAAGCAGACGAACGCGGAGGTTTTTTGGGATACTTTAAAGCTTTTGGCATGGTGTATCCTTTTGAAAATGCGGCATACAATACTCCTGTTGGTGAAGTTTCAGACATCATCAGGACACAATTTGGTTACCATATTTTAAAAGTACACGACAAAAGGGTTTCACCGGAGGAAGTCACGGTTGCACATATTATGATTGCTACACGAGGAGGTGAAGTTTCTGATGAAGTTGCCCTTAGTCGTCTAAGCAAAATAAAAATGCGGCTCAACCAGGGTGAAGATTTTGGTGAATTGGCCCGTCAATTTTCAGAAGACCCCGGTACTTCAAGAAATGGCGGAAAGCTCAATCGTTTTGGGTCAGGAAATCTAAATGCTCCCAATTTTGAACAAGCTGCTTTTGCTTTGAAAAATCCGGGGGACTTGTCAGAGCCTGTTCAAACAGATTTTGGCTGGCACATCATTAAACTTATTGAAAGACACCCCACCGAGTCTCTTGAAGAAATGCGTGAAGACATTTTGAGAAGGGTTAAATCATCTGACCGCTCCAAAGTAGTTGTAAAATCAGTCAATGAGCGCATCAAGGAAAAATACAACTTTAAAAAAATCAACGACCCGCTTCCGTTTTTCAACGAATTTGTTACAGACAGTGTGTTGAAAAGAAAATGGGAATACAGCCCAGGAGACTTGGCCAGCAATAACCCGATATTTGAAATTGGAAAGAGAACATACAGATACTCAGATTTTGCCGAGTATATCGATGTGCGTCAAAAACGTTCCAAAATGTACAAAGAAAAAGAATTACTTCTGGAGGACTACTACAATGAGTTTGAAGAACACACCCTAGACGAATTTTACAAAATCAGTCTTGAAGAAGACAATAAGGAGTTTGCCAATCTGTTAAACGAGTACAGAAACGGATTGCTCATTTATGATTTAATGCAGCAAAACATCTGGGAACCTTCAAAAACAGATTCCATAGGTATCGAAAAATTCTTTAATAAAAATAAAGACAACTACAAGTTGAACACCCGTGTGAGAGGTTCTATTGCTTCTACCGGAGATGCTGATGTTGCAAGCCAAATAAGAAAAATGTTAAACGAAGGAGTTGATGAAGAACAAATCAAAGCCCAACTGAACAGCGACACAAAAATCAATGTGATTTTTACATCCGGTGTTTTTGAAATGGGCAACTCTGTACTTCCCGGTAATTTCAAAACCCGGAAAGGCATTTCGGAAGTGTATAATATTTCCACCACCCAAAACACTAACTCGGCACAATATATCGTTGTGAATGTTGAAGAAGTGTTGCCTGCAGGAAATATTTCCCTGGAAAGCATCCGAGGAAGGGTAATCAGTGACTATCAGATATATTTGGATCAAAAGTGGATGGAAGAATTACGCAACAAATACAAGGTTAAAGTCAACAAAAAGGCTTTGAAAAATTAAATGAACAAAATATATCTTATTCCTCTTTTAGTATTGATGACCTCCTGTCATTTTTTTCAGCAAAAACAGGAAGAAGA
>NZ_JCBCCK010000485.1:0-3244 GCF_059864935.1 Planktosalinus sp. | reverse complement strand
TACCACGAAATCATAGGCTTTACTGCCGAAGATGTCACCTTTGGAAAAATAGGCATTGTAAAAGGGGTCAACGACAGCGCCGCTCAGGCACTTTTTGAAATTGAACGGGACGGCAAGCAAATCCTTATTCCTTTAAATGATGACTTTATCAAAAAAGTGGATAAGAAAAACAAAATTCTACTGTTAGATACTCCGGAAGGGTTGATTGATTTGTATATTTAAAGTTCAAAGTTCAAAGTTTCAAGCGCCAAATTTCAAACTTCAATGAGTTTTAAATTCAAACAATTCACTGTTGAACAAGACCGCTGTGCGATGAAAGTGGGTACGGATGGGGTGTTGTTGGGCAGTTGGGTTTCTTTGGAAAATAACCCGCAAACTATTTTGGATATTGGAGCAGGAACCGGTTTGATTGCATTGATGCTGGCTCAACGTAGTGATGCCGGACAAATCGATGCCATAGAAATTGACGAGGATGCCTATGAGCAATGCGTGGAGAATTTTGAAAACTCCCCCTGGACAGACCGGCTGTTTTGCTTTCATGCTTCGCTGGATGAATTTGCTGAAGAACCCGAAGACGAAAAATATGATTTAATTGTTTCCAATCCGCCATTTTTTGTGCCTAACGAAAGGGAGATTAATCTTCCCGGAAAAAGAAAAAAAGCCCGTTTTTATGATAGTCTGCCGTTTGAAGATTTGATTCATTATGCCTCACAATTGCTTTCTGAAAATGGCGAGTTGGCAGTAGTGATCCCATTTGCGGAAGAAGAGCATTTTATCGATTTTGCGAAAGCGAAATCATTTTTTATAAACCGCGTCACCCGGGTGCGAGGCACAGAAAACGCTCCCATAAAACGCAGTTTGGTGCAGTTTTCATTCAATGAAAAGCCTATTGAAGAGCAAGAACTTATTCTTGAAATCAGCCGTCATCACTATACTGATGAATTTAAGGGGTTGGTGAAGGAGTTTTATTTGAAGCTTTAAATCTCACCCCACTACAAACGACTTTTTGATTCTTAATTGCATTATTTTATAATCAACCTTCAATACAGGGATCTACTTTATGGAAAGATTTTTCTATATTTATATCTCAAAACCATACAGTTATGAAAGTTTTTTTCTTTTTCAATATCCTATTTCAGTTCTTTTTCCCTAGTTGGAGGATATCAGCTACATATTGAATGTTTCAATGAGCCTAAAGGATATGAAAGTATACAGAAAAGATTTTAAGGGCTTTTGGAGTTGTATAAAATGAATCTGATTATGAAAAGAAACTTGTTTTTAACACTTGTACTATTAATCCAATTTTTGGGAGAAGCAATTTCCCAAAATAATAGTAAAGACTTGGCACTGACAAATGCAAACGTCATTGAATTTGGAAAGGACAGTCCACTTGAAGCACAAACAATCTTAATCGTGAATGGAACCATTGTTGATATTTTCCCAACCGGCTCTAAAAATCTGTCGAATGATGTTAGGCAAATAAATTTGGATGGAAAATTTATCCTTCCGGGATTGATAGATGGGCACACCCACCTTTCAGCCAATCAAAACCGGGAAGTCGACTTACAGGCAATGCTGAAATCAGGAATTACATCAGTTCGAGATGTGGGGGGAAATGCGATGGTATATATAAACCTAAAAGAAAAAGCCCGTTCAGGGGCTTTGCATATACCGGATATTTACTTTGCAGCCACATTTTTTGGTCCGCAGTTTATGATTGACCCACGGGTGAAATTTGCCGCCGGCCCTCATGAGCCCGGCACATCTCCTTGGATGAGGTTGATAGATGATGAAACAAATTTGGAACATATTATAGATGAAGCCATTTCTGAAGGAGTAAGTGGAATAAAACTGTATTCCTCGCTCAAACCGGAACAATTGGAAGCAATAACAGAAGTCGCTCAGGCTAAGGGCTTGCAGGTATGGGGCCACGGAACTATTTTTCCGTCAAAACCTTCAGACTTTGTTAAAGCCAAACCTAATGGTATAAGCCATGCTCTTTCCCTTGTTTTTGAGGTGTATGATGATATCCCGGATGAATTCAATGATGCCGTCAGAAATTGGCTTCCACAAAAGGATATTAGCCAAGTTGATGAGAACAATGAGAGATTCCAAGAACTTTTTAAAAATATGAAGATGAAAAACATCATATTTGAACCCACCATTTCTGCCTGGAAAAACCCTGAAAACCGGCAAATCAAAGAGGAGGCTCCCAAGCTCCCTAATTTGGCAGCAGCATCTCAGATGGTAGATAGAAAAGCAATCCTTGACTGGAATGAAAGAATCACAAAAAAAGCCATTGAAGAGGGAGTAAAAATTGCTGCAGGTACAGATCAATTCACACAAATGAAATGGATACAAGATGAAATTATTTTTTTGAATGAGCTGGGACTTTCACCTTTAGAGGCTATCAAATCAGCTACGCTCACCAATGCTGAAGTGCTAGGATTGGCCAGTCAATTTGGCTCAATTGAAGTTGGTAAAAAGGCAGATTTATTGGTTCTGGATAAAAATCCATTAACAGATATTCAAAATATTTGGAGTGTTTATTTGGTTATTAAAGAAGGCGCACAAATTACGGATTGATAGAATATAGCTGAATTTAGGAGTGAATAATTTTGAGATGCTTGTTTTTATGCCTTGCTCCATGAGTTAGCTGAGAAACTCTTAGAAGAGCAAGAACTTATTCTTGAAATCAGTCGTCATCATTATGCAGATGAGTTTAAGGAGTTGCTGAAGGAGTTTTACCAGAAGCTTTAATTGTCTTATAAACTTCTTTCTTTTTTTAAGAGAATGATATCTTCCATTGTTTTAGAGCTGTCTGGAGCATTCCAGCCTTTTTCGATTTCTTTTCTTAAATCTTGAATGACTTTTTCCCTATAGATACTGTGTAAGCGCAGTGCATCCCTGATGACCTCACTGTTGTTTTGATAATCACCGGAAGAAACTTGTTCAGTGATGTATTCTTGTTGTTTTTTTGTGAAACTAATATTCATAACTTAAATGTTCTTTTAATTATCAAATGTATAAAAAGTGTCTATATATAGCAAATATAGACATAACTGTTATTTGGTTTCATAAAAGCCAAATTCCAAACGAAGCCGAAACCTGTTTGGAATTTAGTACTTGAAAAATGGAATTTTATTTATTTTCCCATTAACAACAACTCGTTGCATACCACTTCAGTGATAAAGCGTTTGTTGCCTTCTTTATCTTCCCAACTGCGGGTGGTGAGTTTGCCTTC
>NZ_JCBCCK010000125.1:0-10587 GCF_059864935.1 Planktosalinus sp. | reverse complement strand
ACCACATACAATATTCAGTATGAAAGTAGAACAGACTATCACGAGCAGTTAAAAAAAATATTTGATGTCGTGAATCAATCGATGTCAACTTATATACCAGATTCAGATATTTCCAGAATCAATAGAGGAGATACCACTGTTGTGGTAAATGAATACTTTATCGAGGTTTTTAAAACTTCCAAAGAACTCTGGCTCGCCACAAACGGCTATTTTGACCCCACTGTTGGACCTTTGGTCAATGTGTATGGCTTTGGGCCCGATGCCGCTTTGAAGGGCATAGAAAGCACTCAGATTGACAGTATCTTGCAGTTTGTAGGGTTTGAGAAGCTAATGCTTACTTCAAACAAACAGGTACTAAAACAAGACCCAAGAACTTATATTGACTTCAACGCCATAGCTAAAGGCTATGCTATTGATTTATTAGGTAAAGTTTTGGAGGATAACGAAGTTGAAAATTACCTTATCGAAGTGGGAGGTGAACTTCTTGGAAAAGGAATAAACAACAAAACCGGAAACTACTGGATTGTTGCTATTGATGACCCTACCCAGCTTGAAAAACGTGAATTAATCAAAAAAATACAGCTTAAAGACCGCGCCATGGCCACTTCAGGCAATTACCGAAAAACCCGAATTGACCCCGTCACCAGGGCAAAATATGTGCATACCATAAATCCCAAAACCGGTTGGCCTAAACAAAGCAATGTGTTAAGTGTTTCTGTGCTTGCTGAAAACTGTATGCTCGCTGATGGCTATGCCACCGCTTTTATGGTGATGGAACTTGAAGAATCACAAGCCTTTTTAGAAGAACATACAGATATTGATGCTTACATCATTTATGCTGATAAAGAGGGAAACCTTCAGGAATGGTTAACTGATGGGTTTCAGGATGTTGTTGTGGATTAATTATTTGTTACAGACCGGAATAATTTCCCCTTTCGAAAGCCGGTAGCGTTGAATTTCCGCATCAATAAAGTGGGAAGTATAATCAACCTCTTCCACTTTGAACCCCACACTTCTTAGTTTATCAAAATAATCCCTTCCATAAACCCTCACGTGATCATACTGTCCAAAAATCTTTGTCCGTTCTTTGGGGTCTGTAATGCTGTTGTCTTCAAAAGTAGTTTCTCTTGACAAGTCTTGTGGTATTTGAAAAATACCTGTGCCACCCGGTTTTAATATTCTGTATAATTCCTGCATCGCTTTTGTGTCATCGGGAATGTGCTCAAGCACGTGATTGCACAATATAAAATCAAAGCTGTTATCTTCAAAAGGCAGATTGCAAATGTCGGCTTTTACATCAGCGAGGGGTGAGTTGAGGTCAGTCGTGGTGTAGTCCAAATTTTTTAAATTTCTGAAGCGTTTGTAAAATGCCTGTTCGGGGGCAAAGTGCAGTACTTTTAATTGGTCGGTGAAAAAGGAAGTTTCATTTTTTAAATACAACCAAAGCAAGCGGTGCCGCTCGAGCGAAAGTGTTCCCGGTGCAAGTACATTTTCCCGTTGGTTTTCATAGCCGTAAGGCAAAAAGCTGCGATAGGGTTTCCCGTCAATGGGGTCTTCAAATTGAGTTCCCCGATACCAAAGTGCTAAAACCGGACGAAAGACATAGCTCAATCTGATGAGCGTCTGTCTGGGTATTTTATTGAGGAAAAATTTGAAGATTGATTTCATTATTTAAATCTATACTAAAAGCCTCCCCTTACGGGGGAGGTATGGAGGGGGCTTAAAGCACCAAAGCAGCTTGCCTGAACTCATTTTCCTCATCGCTTTCAATGCCCAGCACTTTATAGATGTATCCAAATGTAGAAAGCAATTCGGGTTTGCCGTCAACCAAGGCTATATTGTGTTCAAAATGGGCACTCGGTCGGCCGTCATCTGTTACTATGGTCCAGCCGTCCTTCAGTTGTTTTACCTTGTGAGTTCCCAGATTGATCATTGGCTCAATGGCGATGGTCATGCCTTCAATAAATTTCTTTCCCCTGCCTCGTTTTCCGTAATTGGGAATTTCAGGGTCTTCATGTAGTTTTTTTCCAAGTCCGTGACCCACCAGCTCCCTTACCACACCATATCCAAAGCTTTCGCAGTAATTCTGAATGGCATAACCAATATCGCCTACACGGTTACCGGATTTAAACTCCCTGATTCCCCTGTAAAGAGACTCTTTGGTGACTTCGAGTAACTTGGCCACATCGGGTCTCACTTCATCTACAGTAAAAGTATAGGCATGGTCGCCGTAAAAACCATTTTTAATGGCACCACAGTCAATAGAAAGGATGTCGCCTTCCCTAATTTCCATATCGGTGGGAAGCCCGTGCACCACCTGGTCGTTTGCACTGATTAAGAGGGTAGAGGGGCAGTCATACAAACCTTTAAATCCGGGCAGGGCGTTTTCTTCTTCTCTTATGTAAGCTTCTGCCAAAGTATCCAAATAACTCAATTTTATACCTGGTTTTAGTTCGGAGGCTATCATTCCAAGCGTTCGGGAAACAACCAGCGCGCTTTGACGCATCAACTCAATTTCTTCTTTGGATTTAGGTATTATCATTTTTTATTTTTTAAAAATGGAGAACAAGCCTTTCTTTTTCTTTAGCTTTTTTGATTCGGGGTCATTTTTGATGAGCATTCGGTAGATTTCTCCCCATTCATAGAGGCCACCAATATTTCTGTCGTCAATATAGACGTCTGCCAGTATTTTTCTACTTTGGGTACCGTCAAATTCTTCTTCGGGAAAACTTTTATTCACAGCATAGAAAGTAATGCCCTGTTGTTTGCAAAATTCAACAGCATCATCAAGTTCACTTCCGTGACGAAAGGACCACAAAATAAGCCGATGGCCTTCACTTTGCAATATTTTCAGTGTGTCAAAAGCAAAAATGACCGGTCGTCCTATTTTTGGATAGGCATTTTCAACGAGTGTTCCGTCAAAATCGATTGCTATTGTTAACGACTTGTGCTGCATGGAATGATTTTTTTACCCTGAGTAAGCTGGCGTATATTCCTGACCGGTTGCTATTTTTAATAAATCAGACTCCAGACTTTCGATGGGATATTCAACAATTCTTCCCATTTCATCATTGTTGCTGTAAACGATGATAGTGGGCACATATTCAATATTCTTTCCATCTTCAAAACCTTCCGGGGTGTCTTTATCTTCAGACATTGTTATTAAAGTGATTTTTGAAATATCATAATTTATTGCATCAAGAACATTTAACAAGGCAGGGACCTGTGTCCTGCTGTCGCTACACCAGGTTCCCATAAAAATAGTGATGGTTTTTCCGTCTAAAGCTGCTTTAAGCGCTTCAAGTTTCTCCTGATCCGGACTGTAATTATAATTTTCCATAAACCAGTTGGAATATGGTGCACTTTTTATTGTAGAAATTTCCTGTTTGCCTAATAGAATTGGCAAGTCATTGGGGTGAATTTCTTCTAAATCAATCACTTCTTCTTGAATTTCTTCAGATGTTGATTCTTTTTCCTTATTTCCGCAGGAGAAAATAAAAGTCACTAGGAGCAGGGTTAAAAATGTCTTTTTCATTTTTTTTCAAAATTAAATTAGTGATTTTTCATTCATAATTTCGGGTTTATCGATACCCATTAGTTTTAAAACAGTGGGTGCAATATTTGCTAAAATACCATTTTCAACCGATTTAATATCAGGGTCTACAACAATAATTGGAACCGGATTTGTTGTATGTGCCGTGTTTGGAGAACCATCAGGGTTTATCATTGTTTCACTATTGCCATGATCGGCAATGACTATTGTTGCATAGTGGTTTTGCAATGCCTTTTCAACAATGCTTTTTGTGCAAATGTCCACCGTTTCACAGGCTAAAACTGCTGCTTCAAAAACCCCGGTATGACCCACCATATCAGGGTTCGCAAAATTCAAACAAATAAAATCAGCCGATTGTTGTTCAATTTCGGGAATGATGTTATCCCTGATCTCATAAGCACTCATTTCGGGTTTTAAATCGTATGTGGACACCATAGGCGAGGGACAGAGTAAACGTCTTTCGCCTTCAAAGGGTATTTCCCTTCCTCCAGAAAAGAAAAAAGTAACGTGTGGATATTTTTCAGTTTCAGCAATTCGTATTTGCTTTTTCCCGGCTCTTGAAAGCACTTCGCCCAAAGTTTCAGTAATGTTTTCTTTGTTGTAAATGACGCGGATGTTTTTAAAAGTATCGTCATAATTGGTCATCGTTACAAAATGCAATGGCAACGGAGCCATATAGTATTCGTGAAAATGGGTTTGGGTAAGTACTTCTGTGAGTTGTCTTCCCCGGTCTGTTCTAAAATTGAAAAAAATCACCACATCATCAGCTTGGATGGTGGTTATAGGTTTGTTGTTTTCACTTAAAACTATAGGTTTAATAAACTCATCGCTAATGCCGCTGTCATAACTTTCACGCATGCTTTGCAGAACATCAGTAGAAGGTGTCCCGATTCCGTTAACGAGTAAATCATAGGCCAGTTTGGTGCGCTCCCATCGTTTGTCCCTGTCCATTGAAAAGTAGCGTCCAATCACAGAGGCTAGTTTACCTCCGGTGATTTTAAGATGTTGCTGCAACTCATCAATAAACCTTATTCCGGAATGGGGGTCCACATCGCGGCCGTCGGTAAAGGCGTGGACAAATACATTATTTACCTTTGCCTGATTTGCAGCATCTAAAAGCCCTTTCAAATGGTTGATATGGGAATGCACGCCGCCGTCTGAAACCAGACCAATAAAATGAATGTTTTTGTTATTGTTTTTCGCGTAAGCGAAAGCATTTTTTAAAGCGGTTTCTTTTTTTAATGTGTTGTTTTGAACTGCCAGATTGATTTTTGCCAGCTCCTGATAAATGATTCTTCCGGCTCCCAGATTGATGTGCCCCACCTCGCTGTTGCCCATTTGTCCGTCGGGTAAACCCACATTCAACCCGTCTGTGCGCAATTGTGCATTGGGGTATTTTTTGAAAAGCGAATCGATAAATGGAGTGTTTGCTTGTGCAATGGCCGAAACCTCGGGGTTTTGTGTAATTCCCCAGCCATCTAAAATCATTAAAAGGACTTTCTTATTCATTTAGCGAAAATGTTCCTGCAAAGGTAAAAGTATTTTATGTGATAAGTAAATTTAACACTTAAAAGAAAAAATATGCTGAATAACAGTATTTTATGATACATTTTTGGTTTTAATTCATTTATTTTTTTATTTTTGGAAAAATTAATCCCCATTAACCTACAATGCTTTTAAGATTTTTCCCCATTTTGTTGTTTGGATTTGTATCTCATTCAACAAATTTCCCCGCCACAACGATGAATTTTCCTTTAACCGAAAATTTAATCGAGACCTCGAAAATAGAAGATGTTTATCAGTCCTTAACTACAAACTCATTTAACTTGCCATCAAAAGAAAGCTTCACCCAAGCTATAGAAGGATATTACCTGTTAAGTGAAGATGATACATTTGAAAAACAATTGCTTACGGTAATCGACTTTAGTATGTCAGCCAATGAGAAAAGACTTTGGATCATTGACTTATCACTCAACGAAATAATTCATCAAACTTATGTAGCTCACGGCAGAAACAGTGGTAACGAATATGCCAAAAGTTTTTCAAACATTCCGGAATCCTTTCAAAGCAGTTTGGGGTTTTATACCACTGCTGAAACTTACTTCGGAAAACACGGCTATTCACTTAGACTGGATGGACTTGAAAAAGGCATCAATGACAAGGCAAGAGCCCGTGCGATAGTTATACACGGGGCCGATTATGTTTCTGAAAGTTTTATTCAAAACCAGGGAAGATTGGGAAGAAGCCTTGGATGTCCTGCGTTAAAACAGGAAGAGTCCAAAATGATTATTGACCTGATTAAAGAAAAATCCTGTTTATTTATTTATTATCCATCAAAGGACTATATTTCAAAATCACAGCTAGTCTCTTAATAAATGATAGAGTTCAAAGTCTTTTTCATAAAAATCATCTCTGAACTGAAGTGTTCCGTTTTCACTCCAGGCGGTCCAATAAAGTAAATGCACTTGAACATCTCTTTTCATTCTCGCTTCGGTAGTTTTATTGGTTTTGACCAGTTTCAAAATTTCTTCCAAACTCCATTTGTTAGTATCATTAAGCAGGTAGGCTGCCAGTTCAAAAGGTTCCTGAACCCGCACACAACCCGAACTCAATGAGCGATTCGCCCGGTCAAAAAAACTTCGGGAGTTGGTATCGTGCAAATAAACCATAAATCTGTTGGGAAACATAAACTTGACCAAGCCCAAAGAATTGTATGTGCCGGGACTCTGTACATATCTGTATCCTAATGCATCCTTTTCATTCCAGTCAGAAGGGCTTACAACTTTTCCTTCTTTGTCATAAACAGTCATGTTTTTTTCAGTAAGATAATTTCGGTCACGTCTAACGGAAGGTACGATATCATTTTTCTTGATTGTTGGTGGTATGGTCCAGGTGGGATTAAACACCAAATGGGTTAAGGTTGATGAAAGTACAGGAGTCCTTCTGCTGGGTTTACCAACAATAACTCTATGGGTTCTCAGAGTGTCTTTATTTTTCACAATATGCAAACTGTAGTCGGGTATGTTAATGATGGCATATTCCTCACCCATATCACGGGGATACCATCGCCATCGTTCCATATTGGCGATTACTTGCATTTTGCGCTCGTATACGGTCATATTTAAAGCCTGTTGGGTTCCCATCCCCACAACACCGTCCGGGGCAAGGCCATGACGTATTTGAAATCTCATGATTGCCAGTTCTGTTTCTTCATCAAAAACCGGGGTTATACTGTCACGGGGTTTTAAATCTTTCCAGAATATCAATCTTTCCTTTACGGCAATGACAGCATCTGTTGTGTCATTTATTTCCAGCTTGCCGGCAATTTCAATTTTAGGAAAGTGCTCACTTGGAAACTCATTTATGAGTTTTAGTGCTGATTTTAATCTTTTATATACTATATGTTGAGGTTTTAAATCATTGATAATCTTGTCAAAATCTTCTTCCTGAAACTTCAGCAGTGTGGTTTTAAAATCAAATGTATCAGCTATTAATTCATAATCATTATAAACTTCTTTAGGGTTAATACGTCCTTTACTTACATTATAAATGTAACGCAGAAGGTTTTCAGTAAGCAAAAAATCATAGGAGATCAACTCTTTATCAGATAAGTTTTCAAGGTTGATTTCTTTTTTTTGAATACTATCCAGGTCAAAATGTTTTGCAAAAAGCCCTTCTTTTTCAACGTTTAATAATTCATTGACAAGCGCTCCCCTTGACTGATCAGATACCCAAAAGGTTTTTAATTGATTGTTCCTGTAAAATGATTGAATAAGTGAGTCGCTAATAGACTGAAGTGATAGCGTGTCTATAGAAACTGTTTTTATTTTATTGAGGGAATCCATGTCTGATTCTTCAATAGTGACCTCCGGTACTACCTCAACTTTATCTTTACAAGAAATAAGTACAAATGAGAGAAAAAATAGATAGAGTAGTTTTTTTAACATTAATGGCGTCTTTAACTGTTTCCTTATACATAACAAAGTGGGTGCCAACTATTGGGATTTCAAAAGAATTCCCAAAAGTTTTATAGCCTTGTTTCTCATAAAATGGTTTGGCAAGAATGCGTGCATTACACCAAAGATATTTTTTTTGTTTTTGATGTGCGAGTTCTTCCCCTGCTTTTAACAATTGTTTGCCATACCCTTTTCCTTTAAATTGATCAAGAACAGCCATGCCTCTCAATTGCAAGTGTGCTCCTTCTAAATCAGGAAAATTATTTTCTAAATAGGTAGCAACCCCTGCAAGCTTGCCATTGTCATAAATTCCTAAATGAACAGTTGTTTCCAAATCATCACCGGTAAAATAACAATCCTCCCTAGGCCTTCCCTGCCTTAAAACCGGATGACGCACTTCAATAGTTTCTTTGGGACCGATTTGCTTAATTATTGGAGTGAATTTTAGCATTTCTAAATTGCCGTTTAAAATATGGAAAGTCCTGTTTTTGTAGTTAAGCGCTCCAGTGTTTCCATTCCCAAAAGTGAATTGCCCCTCTCATTCAATTTTGGGCTCCAAACAGCTGCACTGTATTTTTCGGGATGAATGGCAACGATTCCGCCACCCACGCCACTTTTTCCGGGAAGACCCACCCTGAAGGCAAATTCGCCGGCTTCATCATAAAAGCCACAGGTTTGCATCAAAGCATTGATACGCTGTACTTTTATGGGAGGTAAAATTTCCTCTCCTGAATGCAACAATTGCCCCTCATTGGCATACACCATAAAAGCATTTGCCAGTTCCTGACAACTCATAGCTATAGAACACTGATAAAAATAGACATCCAATACTTCATAAACATTGTTCCGGATATTTCCAAAAGATTTCATCAGGTTGACCAATGCGGCGTTGCGGTGGCCATGTTGCTTTTCAGAACTTGCAACTTTTTCATCAAAATCAATGCTTTCAACACTAGATATTTTCCTGACAAATTTGAGTATTTCATCTTTAGGTTTATCATATTCTGAAATCAAAATATCTGAAAGCACCAAAGCTCCTGAGTTGATAAAGGGGTTTCTGGGGATACCGTTTTCCCGCTCCAATTGAAAAAGTGAGTTAAAAGCATTGCCTGAGGGTTCTACATCCATGCGTTCCCAAAGTTCATCACCCAACATCCTCATCGCCAGGGTAAGGGTAAATACCTTTGAAATACTTTGAATGGAAAAGCGCTCTTGCGCATCTCCAAAAGAATGATGTGAACCGTCAATGCAATAAAGATGAACACCAAATTTTGAACCATCTACTTTTGAAAGCTCTGGGATATAACTGGCCACTTTTCCGTCATTTGGAAAGTCAGAGAGTTCTTCTTTTATGTCATTTAATATTTTTGAATAGTCCATTAAATCAGGGTTTTAAAATCAGAATTTGGATTCACCTCATAGGGAAGTCCCCCCTGTTTAAAAACAATTGCCCTGAGTTTTCCCTTTAAAATGATATTGTAACCCTTCACCTCCAGCCAGCTGCCTTCACGAAGCCCAACTACCGGTATCGTGTTCATACTGTGAAATTCCCTGATGCGAGTTTCACGTGTTTCCCCCATATGGGTGGAATTGGGTTCAGGATCCAGGTAATGCGGATTCAAATTAAATGGTAAAATACCCAAAGTTTTAAAACTGGGTGGATAGACAATGGGCATATCATTGGTGGTTTGCATGGTCAATCCACAGATGTTACTGCCGGCACTGGTGCCCAGATATGGCGTGCCGCTGAGTATGCTTTCGCGTAAAGCGGCCATCAAATCGTTTTTATACAATTCATTCACCAACCTGAAAGTGTTTCCGCCACCGGTGAAAATCCCGCCGGCATTCTTCAGTGCTTCTGAAGGGTTGGAAAAAGTGTGTAACCCAACCACTTTTTTGTCGATTTGGGAAAATGCTTCAGCAGCTTTTTGGGTGTATTTGTCAAGCGAAATCCCGCCGGGTTGTGCATAAGGAACGAAAATGATTTCTGATGTGTTTTTAAAAAAGTGATTCAATTCGTTAATCAAATAATCAAGATATTTACCGCCGTGTAAAGTGGAAGTGCTGGCTATAATGCAGTTTTTCATAATTTAAGTCAAAAAATAAAGTATAAAATTACGACTTTTTTGACGATTGATATTTAACATTTGTTTTTATTCAAAAGTTGAAATAAAGCTGTATTTTTAAGATATGAGAACAATTTTCATTTTACTGCTGTTGGTTTTTCCGGCTATAATGTTTTCGCAACAAATCGAAAGGGTTTTGGTGAACGGTGTGATCACGGCGCCCATTGATGAAGACCTGGAGGGTATTTCCATCTATAATGTTTCGTCTCAAAAAGGAACCATTACAAATGCAAAAGGGGAATTTAGCCTTGAAGTAGGATTAAATGATAGGGTACTCTTTAGCGCACTTCAATTTCAAAAATTTACCGTGATCGTAGATGAGGGAGTTTTAGAGACCAAACAAATGAAAATCTATGTAAATCCTGCCATATTGCAACTCGATGAAGTGATCGTGAGGCCTCATGACCTTACCGGAAATATTGTAGTAGATGTAAGCAGGATTAAAACAGCAACTCCTTTAGTGTTTTCTGATGTTTCTTATACTGATCTTGAGTATGGATTTGAATTTAGTGATGACAAAAGTAGTGGTGTTAAAAACAATGCTTTGGATAAAACAAGCGTATTGGCAACAGAAAACATTGGCACTGTTAATTTATTGGGTTTTGTGGGATTGCTAGGAGAAACTCTTTTTAGAAACCGGAATCACTCTCAAAAATTATCCCCAATTGAACAAATGCAACGGGGTGATGCTTCATTTGTCGCATTAAATCAACGTTTCCCCAAAACTTACTTTTCAGATTTATTGCAAATTCCTGAAGAACACGTGGAGCCCTTTATTTACTATATTATTGATAATGGTTTTACTCCAGATTTACTCAAAGAAAACAACGAACTCAAACTGATGAACTTTCTGGAAAATCAAAGTAAAAGCTATCTTGCACTCACAGAATAAATTATTTTTAGCCACCGGAAACTTCCCTATATTTGTGCTATGATTTCTATGACACATTTT
>NZ_JCBCCK010000480.1:0-1182 GCF_059864935.1 Planktosalinus sp. | reverse complement strand
TAACTCATTAGCATTTATATAGGGAGGGTTACCAATCACCACATCAAATCCATCTTGAATATCAAACATCCACTCGGGGTCAAAAAAGGAGGAAGATGCGTTTTGGTCGTATGGGTCCCATCCTGCTAATTTTTGGGCGGTATCGCTTTTCCAACCGCTTTTCTCCAGTTCAGTGGCTATGGCATTTCGAAGTTCTTCGTCTCGTTGGCGATACTTGAGTTTGGTATCTTTGCTTTTGGCACTAAAAAGTTTGCTGCGCACTTTTTTGAGTTCAGCTTCAAGAGCTTTTACTTCTCTGGTGTCGTATAAGCTGAGTTGTGCACTTGGTTTTTCAATCCCAATCAATGTATTTGCTGCCACAAACTTGGTTTCCAGGTTAGGTAAAGGGCGTATGCCAAAATTATTCTTTTCGGGGTTTACCTTTTGCTCTACTACTAGCGATATAAAGAAACGCAGCTTGGAAATTTGAGTAGCAATAGGTTGAATATCCACGCCATAAATGCAGTTTTCAATCAAAAACAGTTTACGGGCATAGTCGGGGTCGTTGATGCTTTGGTCAAAGGCGTCACTAATTTCTGTTAATCGTTCATCCCGGTCTTCTTTATTTTCTAAAACAATCGCATCTGCAGCTTCTTTTTTGGCTTTTTCTTCCTGTACTTCCCGCCAAACTTTGTTATTAGGGTCGAGCTTTTGAAGAATATGCACCATTTTCTGTAAAATCCCCATGGGGAAAGCCCCCGAACCACACGCCGGGTCAAGTATGGTGCAGGTGCTAAGTGCAGTGATGATTTCTTTTTGTACATCGGGATTATCTGCAAAAGGCACTTTGGCATCAAATGAAGTCAGTACATGAAGTTCTTTGTCTAAGGTTTCATCATCTAATTCACCCCAATCCGAAATAGCATTTTTGAGGTAAGCAATCAGGCTTTCGTCCACCATGTAGTTTACAATCTCCCGTGGTGTGTAAAAAGAGCCGGTTTGTTTACGAGCTGTAGTTTTGGTTTCCGGGTTGTAACTTGCCAATAAGTTTTCAAACACTTTACCTAAGAGTTCCGGGTCAAGGGCCACATCTTCTTCAATCGGGGTATTTTCCGTTATGGTGAATTTGTAGGATTTCAGTATGTTAATAAGCCCTTTTACGGCTGCCTGTTTGTACTTTTTATCCTTGATACCTACAATATC
>NZ_JCBCCK010000447.1:0-7746 GCF_059864935.1 Planktosalinus sp. | reverse complement strand
CGATGATATTGAAAAAATTCGTGAAACGGTGCTGCATCAGGCTTATATTGCTGTTTTGCTGATAACGCCCATCATTGTTCTGTTTTTGATTTTTGCCGAATATGTAATCATCTTGCTTTACAGCAAGGAGTTTTTGCCAGTAGTGACTTTTTTGGTTTGGGCTATTTTAGGAACCATTTTTAAGGCGGTTTCTTTCTCCATGGGATATATTTTTATTGCCAAAGGGGACTCAAAAATCTTTATGAAAACTGCCGTGCTTTTCAACTCGCTCTTGTTGATTATGAACATTGCCGGCTATCATTTTGGTGGTTTGGTAGGCTTGGGAATCAGCTTTTTTGTGTATTATATTTTGCATTTGATTTTGGTGGGAACGATTACCAAAGTGGCTTATAACTTTTATTTTCCAAAATCTTTTTATACTATTTTCTTGATTTGTTTGACGATTTGCTTATTGACTTTTGGCAGTTTGTTTATTGATAACTTATTCTTGAAACTCTTAAACCTTGCTGTTTTATTGGTGGTATCTGTAAGTTTTTCATTCTATTTATTAAACAGAAAAATGGATTTAATGGAGGTAGTTAAAAGCTATCTCAATAAATTTTGGAAAGACTAGTTAAAATCTTTCCATTCCTCAAAAATGAGTCCGGATATTTTCCGAAGTAAATTTACATCCGCCTTATACAGCTTCTTGATCCACAAGCGGTCTTCTTCAGTCATTTTTGGGTAAGTTTTTTCAGTTGCCGTAATGGTAAAAACCGTTTCGTGAATTTTATTTTTCAAACTGCTGCGAAATTTCGTCGGGATTAGCAACTTAACAAACTTTTTTAAAAAACTGTCACCAAACAACAAGGTTTTGATGGTTTTGTACAATTTCGGAAATTTAAGAATGGTGGTTTTGTTTTTGTCTGTTTCCGGAAGGGCACTGAGTTCTTTCAGGTTTAAAAACCGAAAGCAACTGTTTAAAGCTTCAAGTCTTTGGTCTCTTAGTGATTCTGTTGTGATGATATGGATATTTTCACGACCGTATTCTTCAATAAATAATTGCAGCCATTTTCCATACAAACCACTTTGAAAATAAGACTTGAAATTGCCCTCGGGTAGTCGGTTTTTTTCAGCGGGCACCACGTCAAAGTCATTCTTCACAGCTTCCCTGAAATTAAGGTCTTCGCTGCCCATACCCTTTAACCACCAGTAGTGCGAATAAATCCTGTCGATGGGATTCCTGAGCAAAAGAATAAATTTGGGTGGCTTGTCATAATAAGGTTTCATGCGCTCCTTAAACTCCGGAAAGCAAAAATAAGCCGTGCTGGATTCCCCAAAATAGGTGCAGGTTTTGTCCTCAAAAAGAGACTCATACCTGCTTAAAAGAATGTCTTTATCCTCCTCATAATTACTTCGTGTCCAGTGATGGGGCTCCTTCACAGAAGACATGCAAATATCAGGATGGGTATTGAGCAATTCATGCAGGGTAGAAGTTCCTGATTTTCCGGCACCGGGGACATAAAGATTGGGTAACTTATAAGGGTGCATTTGGTTTAACTTTAAAAATCAAATATATTCTTTTTCAATATAATTTTGGCTATCAACTTTAGCAAGTAAATGATCTTAATTTGATAAATAACAATAAATCAGTACTTTTATATATTAAACCATTGAAAATGAATAAAAGCATCCTTATCATTTTAACCGCTTTGTTAGCTTTTGAGTCAAATAGTCAACAGCAAGACCTTTTTGACACCCCGTGGTATGCCACTGAAATGGTAGTGGATGGAAACCCAATTCCGATTCCGGTTTTGCCGGCAAATCAACCGCAAGGTTGTTTCGTGGGGGTGGAAATTACCTCAAACGGGAATGATGAGGCAAATATTGATATTGCTTTGTGTGGGGCTTGTTTTTCCGATATACATTCTATCGACGGTTCTTCTTTTATTGGTTGGGGAAATGGCTGTCTTCTTTGCATGGATTGCGGACCTTGTAATCCTGATGGAACAGCAACGATTTGCACTCAAGGTTTTCTCTATGAGTTTGAGTCTAAGCAATATGATTTTTATGATGCGGAGGGCGTCACATTTACATATACCATTACACCTCTGCCGGGCAACCATTTTGAATTGAAGGTTAATAAGCCCAATGGCGACTATATCATTTATACTACAGAATCAACATTGTCACTTGAGGAAAATGAAATCCTCACTTTTTCAATTGTACCTAACCCCGCTTCAAATATCCTTACCCTTACGGGATTAAAAAGTGAAGTTGGGTCTGTTGTGATTTATACCCTGAACGGGATTAAAATTACTTTGGTTTCGGAAACCAATACCTATGATGTTTCAAAACTTGCTGCAGGACTTTATTTTATGTCTGTAACAACTGTTGACGGGCAAAAAGCAGTTCAGAAATTTATTAAAAAATAGTATTTGATTTTTAAGGGTGCTTCCAAACATCCAAATACTTTTGAGCGATTTTTATATAATGATGCTCTCGCTCAATAAACTTTCGGGCATTTTGACCTATACGTGAAATTTCTTCAGGGTTTTCAATTAGCCAACTTAACCTTTCCACTATTGCATTCACATCGGGCAACGCATTGATACACACTTCATCTTCCTGTAAATTGTAGTGCACTAAAAACTCTTTTTCAGCACCTGTAAAGACCACTTTGCCTTTGGCCATGGCTTCCAGTGCATTGTATCCCTGATCATAAGCATAAACTTGGTCTAACAGGATGTGCGCTTCGTCAAACAGTTTGATGTATTCAGAATAGGGCAGGCTTTCCACTACGATGATTTCGGTGTTGTCGGGGTATTTTTCCTTGATGATTTGGATTGCTTTTTCGAAAAATCGAATGCCTTTTTTAACAGCTGTACTTCGATTGATGCCTAATAATATTTTAATCTTTCCGCTTATTTCTGAAGGTTTAAAATCAATCAGATCACAGTTGACCGGATTTGGAATCAAACCCAAAAACTTGGGGTGACCTTGCAGAGGCAAAACATAGTCAAAATCTGAAGCGATGATCCCTTTGATGTTTTCAAAAACCAGTTGATGTGTTTTAAAGTGGGCTTTTGTGGTGTAATCCACTATGTATTGATAATGTTTTTTCTGCCCGAGGTCTTCCAAAAGCGGATCCATCAATGAATACCTGAACCCCTTGTTGAGCATAAACTGCACGCTGATGTAGTCAATACCACAGGAAAGCAAAAACACTTTTTTATTTTGCTTGAAGATTTTTTTCAGCAGGTATCTTTCGAAAAATGGGAATGTTTTAATGGGTTTTTCATTGATGAATTGAACCACATCATAATTTTTGAAATGTTCGGTGTGTTTACAGAAACGGAGTCCGCGTTCCAGTGCTGCAAGATCAATTCCTGTAAATTTGTAAAGTCCTTTTTTTAAGGTTTTGATTAGCGGTTTTTCAGAAGAGACCGGTCTGATAGAGACATCCACCGGAAAATTTTTAAAGCCGTCACCATCACCTACTAAAGTGACTTCATGCCCCAAAGCTGTCAAACCCAGTTTGAGGGTATTGTGCAGGTGACTGTATTCCCCGAGCAATAAAATCTTCATAGATTGGTTATATTTGCCGTGAAGTTAATTAATCTTCCATGATAAAACAACACAGGCATAAAATTGCCCTGATGGGCGAAATGCTGAGTGGCGGCGGTGCCGAAAGGGTGCAGGCCGGACTTTCCATTTTTTTTGATTCAAAAGGTATTGAAGTACATCATATTATAGTTCAGGATGTCATTACTTATGATTATGCCGGAACACTGTTCAATATGGGAAAACTCAAAGACGCCTCAAACGGAATTTCAAATAAGTGGTATCGTTTTAAAGCCCTGAGAAACTATTTAAAGGAACATCAATTTGACTTTATCATTGACTTTAGGGTAAAAAACAATTTTCTGCAGGAGTTCTACATTGCAAATATTCTGTACACCACACCTTTTGTAATGACTATCAGGAGTTTTGATACCAGTTTTTATTTTCCGAAGAATGCTTTTTTTGCTAAAAACATTTACAAAAAAGCCTATGGGTTTGTTGCTGTTTCCAAAGCATTGGAGCATAAAATCAAACAAGAATTCGGGTACAAAAATGTAAAAACCATATATAATCCGGTAAGGTTGGACAATATTCAGGAAAAGGCAAATGAGTTTAAACCGTTTGATTTTCCATTTTTACTTGGTGTGGGAAGAATGCACCGCATTAAGCAACTGGATCATATGATACACGCTTATTCACGCTCAACAGCCAAAGTCAACGGATTCAAACTGGTGTTGATAGGTGATGGAGACGATAAACCTGATTTGATTGAACTGGTTAAAAAGAAAAGTCTTGAAAATGATGTCCTGTTTTTAGACTACCAAAAAAATCCTTTTCCATATATCAGTCAGGCTTTTGCTACGCTATTGACCAGTAAAAATGAAGGCTTTCCAAACGTGCTTATCGAATGTCTGGCTTGTGGCACCCCTGTGGTTGCATACGACTGTGAATCAGGCCCGGGTGAAATTATTGAGCATGAAAAAAATGGCTTGCTTGTTGAAAACCAGAATCTTGATGAAATGACAAGGGCGATTGATAGGCTGATTCACGACAAACAACTTTACGATAATTTAAAATCCAATGCCGTAAATAGTGTGGAAAGGTTTAACTTTGAATCCATTGGGATGCAATGGCTCGATTATCTTAAAATACCCGTAAACAATGAATTTTGAAATTTTACAACTTCCAAAAATTGAAGACGTCAGGGGAAATATTTCCGTGATTGAAAAAGATGTTTTGCCTTACCCGATAAAACGCGTGTATTACCTCTATGACGTGCCCAGCAGTGCCCATCGTGGCGGACACGCACACAAGGAGCAATTGGAATTTTTGATCCCAATTTCCGGTAGTTTTGATGTGGTTCTTGATGACGGGACTTCCAAACAAACCATCACACTCAACAAACCCGACAAAGGATTATTAATCAAAACAAACATTTGGAGGGAACTGGAGAATTTTTCTTCGGGTGCAGTATGTCTTGTGATTGCTTCGGGTGAATATGATGAAAGGGATTACATCAGGGATTATAATGAGTTTTTGAAGTACTTTACTTAGAATAACTATTTACTTCCACCCCTTTTTTTTGTAGTTTTTGTTTCGTAATACTGATAAGGCGTAATATAGAATTGGGTAGTTGAAGCAATAGCTTTTGTTTAAAATTAAGGTTCTTGTCATCAATTTTTGATACCAGTTTCCTGAACATCTTTTTATCCCCTGAAAGTTTAAACTGCTTTGCATTTACATAGCGCTGAAAGTCAAGGTACTTTTTAATGTCTTCCCTACCTTTGTATCGCTCTTCATAAAAATCATAGTCGGGTATGGTTTTACCCAGAAGGCTTCCTTGTGTAATTTGATTTTCAGAAACCATAAAATAGGTCGCCAGTGCTTTGTTGTAATATGCTAAACTATTTTCGGCGTAAGCCCTGATATTAAAATCGATATCTTCACTATAGTTTACTTTTTCATTGTAGTAGCCCACTTTTTCAAAAACCTCTTTTTTGGCACAAAAACAGGATTGGTTGTATAGCGAATAGTTGCAGCTATATTCAAAAAAGTTGGGAATAATGCCGTGCAGTTCAAATTCTTTGATTTTGAACGAATATTCAATTACTTTTTTTCCGTCGAGGTTGACTTGATATTTAGTTCCAAACAACTTAGCTTCCGGATAATTTTGACTTAGAAAATGAATGGTTTCCAGAAATTGAGGTTTCCACAAATCGTCGGCATCCAGAAATGCTACATATGCTGCATTAGCAGCCCTTATTCCGGTATTTCTGGATGCTGAAAGCCCTTTGTTCTTTTCGTGTTCAATAACTTGAATTCTATTGTCTGAAAAGGTTTTGACTATATCTATGCTTTTATCTGTTGAGCAATCATTAATAACTAGTACTTCAAAATCAGTAAAACTTTGATTTAATACAGATTGCAATGTATCTGAAATAAAATTTTCCTTGTTATAGAGTGGTATAACGACTGAGAATTTTGGAAAGTGTATCATAGATTAAACAGCTGTATTTCATATTTTAAATCATCACTCAGTTTGATATTACATTAAGTTTTTTAGTTTTCTAAAATGATAAAGTCTGTAAAAGTCAAAGAATAATAAAGAAGGGCTGTCACTTAGTAAATTACGCTCAATTTTCTTTTCAAACAATTTTCCAAAAAAATCAATCAAAAAAAGCATTCTCAATTTTTTTAAAATATCATAATAGCGATTTAATTTAATATAATGATTAGGAACTAATTTTTGTTGTTCAAAAATTATACTTGCTTTTAAAGAATCTATTGATTTTTCTAAAAAGATACGACTACTCTCAATGCCTAAGTGATAAACGGGGTTTTCGATATGATATATTGGTACATTATTATTTTTTAAGTCGAAAGAAAATAAGGTGTCTTCATGTCGCAAGTTAGGGATAGATTCATTAAAAGGAACTTTCGAAAGAATTTCTTTATGAATCATAAAGTTGAGCGTAAGGAAGGATATATATGGCTTTTCTGTTCTTTTCTGAGCTGTTAAAGCTTCTCTTTTTTTTCCATATTGCCACCTTAACAGTTCCTTATTTAAGGGCTTGTCGCTTTTGTATCTTATGCCACCATAAATAACTGAAGGTTCGTGATTTATATATTTAATATATTGTTTAATAAAATCATCTTGAATTGGAATGACATCGGCATCTAGAAAAAGCAACCAGGGATATGTAGCTTTTTTACCTAATAAATTTCTGATTTTACTTCGACCAATATTTTTCTCTAATATGTGATAGGATGCATTTTTTAATCGGTTTATATTTTTATTTACAGTTACAAAAGAATCATTGTCTGAAGCATCATCTAAGCAAATTACCTCAAAAGATATTTTTTCTTTTTCCAAAAGGGTATGTACTTTTTGAACTAAAGGAAAAATGTTGTAATTATAGGTAGGAATTAAAACTGAAATCATCTTTCTAGATTAAACCGTTTTTTGCACCACTTCAAAAATTTGATTTTCGTCGCATTTGAGTGTTTTTGATGGATATTTGAGCAACAAGGCATAATCGTGAGTAGCCATTAATATAGTGTTGCCGTTTTTATTGATTTCCTGTAAGACTTCCATAACCTCTACCGAAGTTTGCGGGTCGAGGTTTCCGGTGGGTTCATCAGCAAGGATGAGCTCAGGGTCGTTAAGTAAAGCACGGGCAATGGCCACGCGTTGTTGCTCTCCTCCGGAAAGTTGGTAAGGATATTTAAAACCCTTGGTTTTCATATCAACTTTGCCTAAAACTTCATCCACTTTATTGTCCATCGCTATTTTATCTGTCCAGCCGGTGGCTTTAAGCACAAATAGCAGATTGTCGTTGACCGTCCTGTCATTGAGTAACTTAAAATCCTGAAACACCACGCCGAGTTTTCTTCTTAGAAAAGGAATGTCTTTTTCTTTCAGGGTTCGCAAATTGAAATCAACTATTTCACCTTCACCTTCAATCAGCGGAATGTCTCCATAAAGTGTTTTCATAAAACTGCTCTTTCCGGTTCCTGTTTTTCCGATGAGGTAAACAAATTCACCCTTTTCAATAGATACATTAACGTCTGATAAAATAAGGGTTTCACGTTGATAGATGGCGGCGTTTTTAAGAAATAAGACCGGGTTTGACATAACTGTTTAAGGGTTTTCAGCGAAATTACAAGTTATTTTCATTATGGAAACGAAAAATTATATAAAAT
>NZ_JCBCCK010000403.1:0-1645 GCF_059864935.1 Planktosalinus sp. | reverse complement strand
CCTCAAGTTCAATAACTTTTTTGAATGCCTTAGCAGCAGTCAACAAGTCCTGTTCTTTATTTCCAGCTGCACCAAGATAAGCCTGGCCTTTGTATAAATAAAATTCTGCCTGAGTACTTGCATCTTGTGATGCAATTTGATCTTCGATTTTTGAAAGGGCTTGTTTAGCTGAATTGTAGTCATTGTTGTTTAAGCTTCGAGAAGCTTCTCTCAACTCCTGTCGTTGTGAATATACCATCACAGTCATTAACAATGCCATGACGATCAAAAATGTTCTTTTCATTTTAATAGTTGTTTTTATTATTCTTGAGTATTAGTATTTGTATCAACTTCCGTTCCGTTTTCAACCTCAGCATCATCCTTCATAGTTTTTGCTACCGCGGCAATGGCATCATCTTCTCTTACCTTGATGAGTCTTACCCCTTGAGTAGCCCTTCCCATAACACGTAAATCGTCAACAGACATTCTTATGGCAATTCCTGATTTATTAATAATCATTAAATCATCATTGTCTTTTACGTTTTTAATAGCAACTAATTTACCTGTTTTTTCTGTAATTGAAATGGTTTTTACGCCTTTTCCACCTCTGTTGGTGATTCGGTAAATGGCTTCTCCATCTTCCGGGTCGTCTATAAATGTACGCTTTCCATAACCGTTTTCAGAAACCACAAGTATTGTTTCTTCCTTGGGGTTATCAATGGTAATCATCCCAATTACTTCATCATTTTCATCTGCAAGGGTAATGCCTCTCACTCCTGTGGCATTTCTTCCCATCGGCCTGGTTTTCTTTTCTTCAAAACGAACAGCTTTACCTGATTTAACAGCAAGCATTACCTGGCTATCTCCTGTAGTCAGTTTTGCTTCAAGAAGTTCATCGTCTTCGCGAATAGTGATGGCATTGATTCCATTAGCTCTCGGTCTTGTATACTGCTCCAAAGAAGTTTTTTTAACTACCCCCTTTTTAGAAGCCATTATTACAAAATGTTTATTGGTGTATTCTTCATCTTTTAAGTCTTGAACACAGATAAAGGCTTTCACTTTGTCATCCTGCTCAATGTTTATCAGGTTTTGAATGGCTCTTCCTTTTGAAGTTCTCGAGCCTTCGGGAATTTCAAAAACCCGCATCCAGAAACATTTTCCTTTCTGAGTAAAGAACAACATATATTGGTGGTTTGTTCCCACAAAAAGATGTTCAAGGAAATCTTCATTTCTGGTCGCACTCGCTTTCTGGCCTACACCTCCCCTATTTTGGGTTTTGTACTCGTTTAGCGGTGTGCGCTTGATATAACCGGCATGGGAAATTGTAATGACTACTTTTTCATCGGCAATCAAGTCTGTGATAGAAACATCTCCTCCTGCATATTCAATGGTTGATCTTCTCTCGTCACCATACTTTTCCTTAATTTCAAGAAGCTCATCTTTTATGATTTGCATTCTTCTTTCAACGCTGGCAAGAATGTCCTTATAATCCTGAATGGTTTTCATCAACTCCTCATACTCACTACGCAATTTATCCTGCTCCAGCCCCGTCAATTGACGTAAGCGCATTTCAACAATTGCTTTTGCCTGAATCTCTGAAAGCTCAAAACGTTCAATCAATTTTTGACGTGCTTCATCGGCATTTGATGATGCCCTGATGATTTTT
>NZ_JCBCCK010000098.1:0-1055 GCF_059864935.1 Planktosalinus sp. | reverse complement strand
ATCCAGTGCCTTAAACCCGTCTGAATTGTAATTGAAATACTGGGTCACAAAACCGAAGTTTTCATGTGGGTCTCCCAGGCTGAGTTCTGTACTTCGACTGTGGTAATTTCCGGCAGTTAAGCGCGCTTCGCCCGAAAGGGTAGAGGGGATTGACTTAGAAACCATATTGATGGCACCGCCAGTGGTGTATGGGCCATACTGAGTCTGGCTGCTTCCCTTGAGCACTTCCACAGCTTCAATACGTCCAATGGTGGGGAAATAATAAGCGGCAGGCGCACTGTATGGGGCCGGGGCAATCAACACCCCGTCTTCCATTATTGTGATTTTTGCACTGCGCTCGGGTGAAGTACCACGTAACGAGATGTTGGGACGAAGTCCAAAACCATCTTCTTCAAACACATTTACCCCGGGAACAGCTCGCAACACTTTATTGACATCGGTATAGCCAAATTGTTGTAAATCCTGTGGAGAAAGGTAATAAGCAGAACCGGTGCGGTTTCTCACCTCAAACTTACTTCCAAGGATATTGCTTGAGAGAATGATTTGATTTAATTGTTGTGGTTCGTCAGTTTTTTTGATGGTGTCATTTGGGGCATCAACTTGTGAAAAAGCGTTTATTGAAAGTAGTGCAACACAAGTACAGGTCAGTAGTTTTTGCATTCTGTTTTATTTAGACTTGATATAAATAAGGTTGATTTTCAGGGGCAAAAATAACTGTAAAAAAAATGTTGGACAAGTTTATTTAGATTAATTTTAAATAACATTTATGTTAAAATTTGTAAGTGATTTGAAATGAAAATGTTTGGGGGTATTCAGGGTTTATTTTAATCGAAAAATTAGATCTAAAAATTTTAAACCGAACCCAATTTTCTTAGTGCAACTTTGTGCCTTGGTGCCTTTGTGGCTAGATAACGCTAGAGGAATTCAAAACTTGAATATTCCACAATACTTTAAAATGATTTCTGAACAAATTAAACTGAAATAACCCTTAATTTGAACCATTAAGGCATTAAGAAATATTAAGGGATTTAAGCTTAACTAACCTTAATTCCTTA
>NZ_JCBCCK010000379.1:0-14325 GCF_059864935.1 Planktosalinus sp. | reverse complement strand
GGGGGGTGGCCCACTTCCAGGTTGGAGGAAGTTGTGATAAACTGGCCCGGGTCCCAGAAACTGGCTGTGGGTTCAACAGTGAGCCAGTAAGTTGTCAAAGCGATTAAAAACACACACCAGCCTGAAATTAAATTCCATTTTTTAAAGTCGAAGTCTTTCATCCAAAGGGGGTTTAAAGGGGCGAATTTACGTATAAAAATCTTATTTTGCCCATTGTATTCATTAACACCTTTTTGGACTTTTTATTTTTTGGGAGCAATTTTTTTATAAATAGTTTGTAGAACATAAACTTTGTTATAAATTTGCAACCGCTAAAAAGCACTGGCTCATGGTGTAACTGGCAACACGTCTGGTTTTGGTCCAGAAGAGTCTAGGTTCGAGCCCTAGTGAGCCAACAAAAAAAGCCGATTGGAATTTTCTAATCGGCTTTTTGTTTTTTGAAAAACTTTGAAATTAAATCTTAAAAGTAATCACAGGTCTTCTGGCGTGGTTGACCAAATCTTCACTCACGCTGCCGTTGAAAAAATGGGAAAGCCCCTTTCTGCCGTGGGTGGCCATACCAATCAGGTCGGCATTGATGTGTTGAGCAAAATTAAGAATTCCCCTCTCAACAGAGTTGTCATTGTAAACATTTAAGCTATAGTTGTTAATTTCTATTCCCTTCAGGAATTTTTCCATCACCTGATTAGCTTCTTCAGTGGTTAAAAAGTTAGTAGCTGTATTGATAAAAACCAAATGTATTTTTGCATTTATAGATTCAGCAAATTTTACTGCCTCCTTAAACGGTTTTTTACATTCTGAAGAAAAATCAGATGCAAACAAAAAGTTTTTTACTGCAAATTTTTTATGCTCATTTTTAATCACAAGTACCGGGGTATTTGAGGTTCTCACTACTTTTTCGGTATTGCTGCCAATAAACATTTCTTTGAAACCACTGGCGCCATGTGACCCCATAATGATGATGTCAACTTTGTTTTTAGTGGCCACTTCAGTAATGCCATCAAATGTATTTTGGAATAAAACAGTTTCATGAACGGTTATCCCTTTCAAATATTCAGAGCTTAAAACTTCTTTAAACCTTTTGTGGGCAAGCTTCATAAAAAACAATGATTCTGGCAGGCTACTGCTGGCAGTATTGGCTTGGTCAACCAAACTGAGAGGGAGTTCAAGCATGTGAAGTAAATAGATTTCACTTTTGTGTTTTTTGGCAAGCTGTGCAGCTACTTTAAGAGCGTTTTCAGCCTGCTTTGAAAAGTCTGTTGGAACAAGGATTTTTTTCATTGAATAGGTTAATTTGTGTGATATAAAATTTTAAGTTAAAGTACAAAAAAAAATCTACTTCCTTCCTTTTTTTTAAATGAGAATTAATTCATATATTTGCGCCATTGAAAAACAAGGTGTTAGGTGAGGGGACGGTAAGTCCCCTCTTTTTATAGAATTATATGTTGAAAGAAAAAGTTCAGGACCTTCTTGCAAAAGCACTCGAAGAAAACCAAAAGTTGTTTCTGATAGACCTTCAAATTGACTCAAACAACAGTATCAAGGTGATTATTGACGGTGATGAAGGCGTTACAGTAAGTGACTGTGTTTTTGTGAGCCGTGCCATAGAACACCATATTGACAGAGATACATTTGACTTCGCCCTTGAAGTGGCATCTGCAGGAGCTACATCGCCGTTGGTAATGCCCAGACAATATTTTAAAAATGTTGGAAAAACACTTGAGGTAAAAACCATCGATGGTCAAACAATAGAAGGTGAGCTCACCGAAGTTACAGACACGGGAATTCACTTAACCTGGAAAGCCAGAGAGCCCAAACCCGTTGGAAAAGGAAAAATAACAGTGGATAAATCGGCAACCATCGATTTTGATAACATAAAAGAGAGTAGAGTAAAAATAATATTTAACTAAAATTGATATGGAAAATATCGCATTAATTGAATCTTTTTCAGAGTTTAAGGACGATAAATTTATCGATAGGGTCACCCTTATGGCCATACTTGAAGACGTATTTAGGGCCACTTTGAAAAAGAAATTTGGAGACGATGATAATTTTGACATTATCATCAACCCTGATAAAGGGGATTTGGAAATTTGGAGAAACAGGGTGGTGGTGCCTGATGGTGAAGTTGAAAACCCAAATCATGAAATTTCCTTGAGCGATGCCAGAAAAATCGAACCCGATTTTGAAGTGGGTGAAGACGTGCCGGAAGAAGTCAAATTGGTTGACCTGGGAAGAAGGGCTATTCTTGCATTACGCCAAAACCTGATTTCAAAAATACACGAACACGACAACACCAATATCTACAAGCAGTTTAAAGACCTTGAAGGCGATATGTACACAGCAGAGGTGCACCACATTCGCCACAAAGCTGTAATTTTGCTTGATGACGAAGGAAATGAAATCATCCTTCCGAAAGAAAAGCAAATTCCATCAGACTTTTTTAGAAAAGGAGATAATGTAAGGGGAATTATTGAAAGTGTGGAGCTAAAAGGAAATAAGCCTACCATTATTATGTCAAGAACCAGTAACAAATTTCTTGAAAAATTGTTTGAGCAGGAAATTCCGGAAGTTTTTGACGGATTGATCACTGTTAAAAAAGTAGTGAGAATTCCCGGTGAAAAAGCTAAAGTTGCTGTTGATTCCTATGATGACAGAATTGACCCGGTGGGTGCCTGTGTAGGAATGAAAGGTTCAAGAATTCACGGAATTGTAAGAGAACTCGGTAATGAAAACATCGATGTCATCAACTATACAAGCAACAAAAATCTATTTATAACCCGCGCTTTAAGCCCGGCAAAAATAACTTCCATCAATATCAATGAGGAAACCAAACACGCTGAGGTAACTTTGAAGCTTGAAGAAGTTTCCAAAGCCATAGGGCGTGGAGGTCACAACATCAGGCTTGCAGGACAACTGACCGGTTATGAAATTGATGTCATCAGAGAAGGCGTTGAAGAAGAAGAAGATGTTGAATTGAGCGAGTTTTCAGATGAAATCGATGCATGGATTATTGAAGAATTTTCAAGAATAGGGCTTGATACCGCAAAACAAATACTTGAAAATGACATTGATGATTTAGTGAAAAGAACAGACCTTGAAGAAGAAACAATCAGAGAGGTAATCAATATATTAAAACAGGAATTTGAATAAACAAATAATTCTTATTCTAAGAAAAAAAACAAGGAATACACTTTATGGGTGAAGTAAACAAAATGAGGCTAAGCAAAGTATTACGCGAATTCAACATCTCGATGGATCGTGCCATGGATTATCTCAAAACCAAAGGTCACGAAATTGAGGCGCGTCCTACTACAAAGATTTCTGAAGAAATTTATCAGATTTTGTCTGAGGAATTTCAAACTGACAAATCCAAAAAAGTAGCCTCAAAAGAAGTTAGCGAAGAAATCAGGAAAGAAAAAGAAGAACTGCGTGTTGCTCGTGAGAAGGAGTTTGAAGAAAAGCAAAAGCAAACTGACGCCAAAGAGAAAGAAGTCATTAAAGCACAAACCAAGCTTGAAGGGCCAAAAACTGTTGGCAAGATTGATCTTGATTCTAAAAAGCCTGAGCCCAAAAAAGAAGAGCCTAAGGTTGAAGAAAAACCAAAACCTGAAGCAACTCAAGAAGTTGTAAAGGATGAGCCAAAAAAAGAAACAACTGTAGAAAAGGAGAAAGCTCAACTCAAGAAGGAAGTTGAAAAAGAAGAAAAGCCACCAGAGGAAACAAAGGTAGACCCTAAATTTCAAACCCAGTATAAAAAACTGGATGGTCCAAACTTTACCGGGCAAACCATAGACCTTGAGCAATTTAAGAAAGCCAAGAAAAAAACCGAAGCAGACAAGAAACCTGCTGCAGGGGCTTCCAAAGACAATCGCGGCAAGAGAAAAAGAATCAGTAAAGACCCGGTAAAGGGTGCTGCTTCTCAAGGTGGCCCGTCAAAGGGTAAGCCAAACGTAAAAGGCAAGGGAAGGCAGTCAACCATAAAAGAAGAGCCCAGCGAAGAGGATGTTCAAAAACAAATCAAAGAAACCCTTGAAAAACTTCAGGGCAAATCATCCAAAGGAAAAGCTGCAAAATACAGAAGGGACAAAAGGGATACACACCGTCAAAAAACAGAAGATGAACAAGCCAGCCAGGACGCACAAAGTAAAGTCCTGCAGGTAACAGAGTTTGTTACCGTAAATGAACTTTCCACATTGATGAATGTTCCGGTTACAAATATCATTTCGGCCTGTATGACCCTTGGATTAATGGTAACCATGAATCAAAGACTTGATGCCGAAACGTTATCAATTGTTGCAGATGAGTTTGGGTATGAACTTAAATTTGTAACAGCCGATTCAGAAGACACTGCTGTCCAGATTGAAGAAGATCCTGACACTCTTGAACCCAGAGCACCCATTGTTACAGTGATGGGGCACGTTGATCACGGTAAAACATCCCTGCTGGATCACATACGCCAGGAAAATGTAATCGCCGGTGAATCAGGTGGAATTACACAACACATCGGAGCCTATGCCGTTCAACTTGAAAACGGTCAAAAAATAACATTTCTTGATACACCGGGCCACGAGGCCTTTACCGCAATGCGTGCCAGGGGTGCAAAAGTAACTGACCTCGCTATCATAGTTGTGGCAGCAGATGATGATGTGATGCCGCAAACCAAAGAGGCCATCTCTCACGCTCAGGCAGCAGGGGTTCCCATAGTGTTTGCCATCAACAAAATTGACAGGCCGGAAGCAAATCCAGAAAAAATCAAAGAAAAACTAGCAGGAATGAACCTGCTTGTTGAAGACTGGGGTGGAAAAATCCAGTCACACGATATATCTGCAAAAACAGGGCAAGGCGTTAGCGAATTACTTGAAAAGGTATTGCTTGAAGCAGAATTACTTGAATTAACCGCAAACCCAAACAAACCGGCAGTGGGAACAGTTGTCGAAGCCTTTTTGGATAGAGGAAGAGGGTATGTATCTACAATACTTGTTCAATCAGGAACCTTGAAAATAGGCGACTATGTACTTGCCGGTCAGCACAGTGGAAAAGTAAAAGCCATGCACGATGAGCGTGGGCATAATATTAAAAATGCCGGTCCTGCATCACCGGTTTCCATACTTGGGCTTGACGGGGCACCGCAAGCCGGGGATAAATTCGCTGTCTATGAAGACGAAAGGGAAGCCAAGGCCATTGCAACCAAACGCACACAACTACAACGTGAGCAGTCCGTAAGAACACAACGTCATATTACGCTTGACGAAATTGGAAGACGTATTGCGCTTGGCGACTTTAAAGAGCTTAATATTATACTTAAGGCAGACGTTGACGGTTCAGTGGAGGCATTGACAGACTCTTTCCAGAAGCTGTCATCAGAAGAAATCCAAATCAATATCATCCACAGAGCAGTAGGGCCCATTACCGAAAGCGACGTGTTATTGGCTTCGGCGTCAGATGCGATTATTATTGGATTCAACGTCAGACCGATGGGTAACGCGCGTCAAATTGCCGATAAGGAAGAAATAGACATCAGGTTGTATTCCATCATCTATGACGCTATCAACGATCTGAAAGACGCGATGGAAGGTATGCTCTCACCTGTATTTAGGGAAGAAATTACCGGAACGGCAGAAGTCAGGGAGACTTTCAAAATTTCTAAAATTGGAACCATCGCTGGTTGTATGGTAACTAGCGGAAAAATCCTGAGAAATGCCGGTATCAGATTGATTCGTGAAGGTGTAGTGATCCACACAGGCACACTCGCTTCTTTAAAGCGATTTAAAGATGATGTAAAAGAGGTAGCCAAAGGATATGACTGTGGTATTCAAATCAATAATTACAATGACCTTGTTGAAGGGGATATTATTGAAGGGTTCCAGGAAGTGGAGGTCAAGAAGAAGTTGAAATAAAATGCTATAGTTTTTAGAATAAAAATGCTGTTCATTATTTGAGCAGCATTTTTCTTAACGCACAGTACCTAACTAATTTATTGATTTTCTGACAAAAAATGCAACACTTTTAATTTTTTCACATTTGCTTTTCCAAACCAATTTACCTGTAAACTGTAACAATGGGGCCTCTATGGCGTCTTTACTTTAAGATAATTATTTTGAATGAGAGTTTTACAATCAATCTTATTTTTTGTGTTTTTATTCTGTTTGGGTTTTACTGCTTTTGCCCAAACAAACGATACCATCCAAAGAAAAACAATCACAATATCAAAAATCACTGAGGCACCACGTATTGACGGAATACTTGATGACGAAGCTTGGAGGAATGCTACAGTTGCAGATGGTTTTATCGAAAGGCAACCCGTAAACGGCCGGTCAATTCCCGATAGTTTAAAAACAGAAGTTAAAATTATTTATGACGATTTGGGCATTTACTTTGGAGCAACCATGTATGACCCCAAGCCGGATTTAATCCCCAGGGAATTAACCGAGCGTGACCAGATTGGCAATCAGGATTTCTTTTTTATTTTACTCAACGGTTATAATGACCGTCAACAAAGTTTGCAGTTTATTGTTACCTCGGCCGGAGTGCAATATGATGCAAAAATGACAAATGAGGGTGAGGATAATTCCTGGAATGCGGTGTGGTACAGTGCCGTTAAAATAAATGATGACAGCTGGGTAGCAGAGATTTTTATTCCCTATTCTGAACTGCGGTTTCCCGATAAGGATGTTCAGGTATGGGGTTTGAACATGGAAAGGGAATTCAGAAGGGAACGCACCCGATACAGTTGGAGTCACGTGGACAATACCAAGGGCAGTTATTCAATTTATGATGGCGAAATTTACGGAATTGAAAACATCAAAACACCTGTGAGACTCTCACTTCAACCTTATCTTTCAACCTATGTCAATAGTTATGACGGGCAATCTGAAGTCGTGTTCAATGGCGGTATGGACCTAAAATATGGCATCAACGATGCTTTCACCCTGGATATGGTTTTAATCCCCGATTTTGGTCAAACAAAATTTGATGAAACAGTTTTAAACCTTTCTGCCTTTGAGGTGCAATATGCAGAACAAAGACCCTTTTTTACAGAAGGAACTGAACTGTTTTCTAAAGGAGGTTTGTTTTACTCCAGAAGGGTGGGAGGTTCACCCACCGGTTTTCCGGTTTTGGAAGAAAATGAAGAAATAAAAACATATCCTTCAAGAATTGACTTGTTGAATGCAACTAAGATTTCAGGGCGTACATCCGGAGGTTTGGGAATCGGGTTTTTTAATGCCATTACTAAAAATACTTATGCCACCGTTGAAAATATGGAAACTCAAGAAACCAGGCGCGAAATTGTAGAGCCTCTGGCTAATTATAATGTGCTTGTGCTTGATCAGCGGTTTGGTCAAAACAATTCAGTTTCACTTGTCAATACCAATGTATTAAGAGAAGGTAACTTTAGGGATGCAAATGCCACAGCTTTATTGCTCGATCTCACAAACAAAAGCAATACCTTTCGTTATTATTCTTACCTAAAAAGCAGTTGGGTAATGACCGATAGCACAAAACATGGTGCCTCAGGACGGATACAAGCATCAAACATCAGCGGCAAACACCGCTACACTACTTCTGTAAACTTTAGGACAAAAGACTATGATATCAATGATTTGGGGTTTTCAGCAAATACCAATTTTATCAATTATTACGGGTATTATGGATACAGGCTACTGCAACCCAAAGGGGCATTTAACAATATTAACCTGAATTTTAATTTGAACTTCAACAGAAGGCTGGAGCCCGATTTGTATCACAGTTATAACTTTAATTTCAATTCAAATTTTACAACAAAAGACTTTTTTGCATTTGGTGGAGGATTTGAAACCACACCTTTTGGCATCAATGATATTTACGAGCCCCGTACAGAAGGCAGGCATGTGAAACAACCTGCATATTACAATCCCTGGATTTGGATTTCGACAGATTACAGAAAAAGATTTGCCCTTGATTTAAATCTTGAAATTGTCAGTTTTGATGAAAAAAACCGTGACATCAAAAGTATTGGTTTTTCACCCAGGTTTCGGTTTTCAGATAAGTGGAAAGCCAATGCAAGTGCCAGGGTTTCCTATTCTTCAAATGAACAGGGATTTGTGGGCAGACAGGATGAGGATATTCTTTTTGGGCAAAGAAACCGAAATACAATTATAACCTCGCTGGAGTCGCAGTATATATTTAATAATAAAATGGCTGCAAGCCTTTCTTTCAGGCATTATTTTTCTGAAGTGGATTACCATCAGTTTTACACACTTGAAAACAATGGGGACCTCACTTCAAACCCCTCCTATGAGAATCCCCATGACACAACATTTAACAGCTGGAACATAGACCTGCGCTATACCTGGTGGTTTGCGCCGGGAAGTCAACTTACCTTTTTGTATAGAAATTCCATTGACAGTTTTTTAAGGGAGTCAGGACTTGGTTTTTCAGATAATTTTGACAATCTATTTGATCAACCACAACTGCACAGTTTTTCAATAAGGATAACTTATTTTCTGGATTACAACAGGATGAAAACCTGGTTTCAGAAAACCCCCCGGGAAAACCGTGTTGGGAGTTTGCTTCCACATAAAATGAATTTTGGAACGGAACAGTTTTAGATATCCGGATTAATTTCTTCGCTCAGGCCTTAAAACAAATGCGTTTGGAAAGGATTTTTGAATTTCAAGCAGTGCCCGGTCTGCCTCAAGACGGGTCAGAAAGTTGCCCACCCAAACTTTGTAATTTGGTGTTTCATATTCTATGGTAGCTGACCAACTTGAAAGCGAGCGGCTGTACTCTCTAATGGTGTTATTGGCTTCTTTGAGCTCGCCGTTGTACAATTGAATAGTAAAACCATCGGTAAGCTTGTTCTCCTTAGACAATTTTGTTTTTAACCTGACCAGTTCAGTAACTTTTTCATCCTCCAGTATGTTAACCACACCATGTTGAGCCTGAATACTATCAAACTGAAATAGAACGAACATAACACAAAAAAGTCTCAACATATTCACCGGAAGGATTATTGTAAATTATTTTTCTCTGCAAAACTAAAATATTATAACTTAAAATGAGCTTAAAATATTATTTAGAATTAATATAAATTATTAGTTAACGTTTAGTTTCAATTCCTAAAATGGACTTAAAATATTACTTTTGTCCAGTTATTTTGAGGGAGGTATGCCTAACTTATTTTTTATGAGCAGTTAAGGTTTTTTCCTTCCAATTTTTACACGATAATACATTACAAAGTATGAAAAAGGTGAAACACCCAAATTTGTTGTTTAAATTATCTTCCTTTTTGTTAACGCTGCTGCTGTTAACTTTTTCAAACACCCTTATCGCTCAGGATGACCCTCAAGATGAATCTCAGGGAGAAGTTGTTGAGGCTGTTGTCGAACTTGGTGGTGACCCGGTTGCGGGGCGTCAGCTGTTCAATAGTAATTGTGCTGCCTGTCACCAGCTTGACCGAAGAGGTGTTGGGCCGGCTTTAAGAGGCATGTCTGAGAGATATGAAAAAGAATGGCTGTACAAATGGATAAGAAACAGCCAGGCACTAGTGCAAGCCGGAGACCCCACTGCTGTAGCACTTTTTAATGAATGGAACCAGTCTGTCATGCAGGCTTTTCCTCAGCTTTCAGATGATGATTTAGATAATATAATCGCTTATACCAGCCAGCCTAAAGCTGAAGTTGCAGCCACACCTCCGGGACCAGGTGGCAAAAATGGCAGACAGGATTCAGGCATTTCAAACAACCTTGTGCTTGGAATCCTTGTGGTGGTTTTGTTGTTGCTTGTAATTATGTTGTTGTTGGTCAACAAGGTGTTGAAGAAAATCGCTACAGCAAACAAAGTAGTTTATCCTGAAAAAGAAAAATCTACCCCGCTATGGAAGGCATTTATCCAAAATCAATTCCTTGTATTGGTAGCAGTTGTCCTCCTGATGCTTGGAGGAGCTTATTATGCTTTTGGGTTCTTTATGCAAGTGGGTATCGATCAGGGTTATGCACCCATTCAGCCCATCCATTTTTCACATAAAATTCACGCAGGCGACAACCAAATAGATTGTAACTACTGCCACTCTTCAGCAAGAAAAAGCAAGACTTCAGGAATACCATCCCTAAATGTGTGTATGAGTTGTCATGAAAACATTTATGAATACAATGGAGATGTTGATTTGGCAATGGGTTATACCAAAGAATTCTATGATGCCGAAATTCAAAAACTTTACGATGCCGTGGGTTGGGATGCTGAAGATAGAACTTACTCCGGTGAAGAACAACCCGTAAAATGGGTGCGCATCCACAACCTGCCTGACTTGGCTTATTTCAACCATTCACAGCACGTTACTGTAGCAGGAATTGATTGCCAAACCTGTCACGGTCCTGTTGAAGAAATGGAAATCCTCTATCAGTATTCGCCATTGACCATGGGCTGGTGTATCGATTGTCACCGCACAACAACGGTAGATTTGAAAAGCAATGAATATTATGAAAAAATCCACGCTGAACTTTCTAAAAAGTATGGCGTAGAAAAATTAACCGCTGCCCAGATGGGAGCACTTGAATGTGGTAAATGCCACTATTAAAATTTTAATCAAAAAGATAAATACCAATCCTAAATATGGCTTCAAGCAAGAAATACTGGAAAAGTGTTGAAGAGCTAAACGAAAACAGTTCGATTGTTGAGACGCTGAGACAGAACGAGTTTGTTCAGGAAATACCCACAGATGAGTTTCTTGGAGACAAAGAAACCCTGGAGGCATCTTCCACCACTCGTCGTGACTTCCTGAAATATGTCGGCTTTACCACTGCTGCTGCTACTATGGCTGCCTGTGAAGGGCCTGTCATCAAATCCATTCCTTATGTGGTGCATCCAGATGAGATTGTACCGGGAATGGCCAATTACTATGCAACAACTATTGCAGACGGATTTGACTTTGCATCCATTTTGGTGAAAACCAGAGAGGGAAGGCCCATTAAAATAGAAAACAATACGTTGGCTCCCGCTAAAGGTGGTGCAAACGCAAGGGTTCAAGGTTCTGTATTGTCTCTTTATGATAAATTCAGATTGCAGGGACCGCTTATTGATGGTGAATCTGTAGATTGGGATTACTTCAATCCGCTAATTGGAACCAGATTGGATAATCTTTCAGCTACAGGTAGTGAGGTGGTATTGTTGACACAAACTTTTGCAAGTCCGTCAACATCAAAACTGATTAAAGAGCTTACTTCAAAATATTCAAATATTCGCCACGTGATTTACGATACGGTTTCATCTTCAGAAGCATTGGATGCTTTCCAGATGAAATATGGTGAAAGAGGCCTTGCAGATTATGATTTCGCTAAAGCGGAAGTCATAGTTTCAGTAGGGGCAGACTTTTTAGGTGATTGGCAGGGTGGCGGATATGATGCCGGTTATGCCAAAGGTCGTGTGCCAAAAGACGGTAAAATGTCACGTCACATACAGTTTGAATCACTAATGACATTATCAGGCGCAAATGCCGACAAGCGTGTACCTGTAACCCCGGCCCAACAAAAAGAAGTGATGAAAGCACTTGCCGGAAAAAGCGCCAACCTTCCTGACAATGTGAAGGAAGCTGTTGACAATGCAAAAAGACAACTACAAAGAGCCGGCTCAAAAGCTGTGGTTGTATGTGGACTGATGGATGTTGATGCACAAACAATGGCCTTTGAAATCAACGAAAGTATGGGCAGCGAGGTTATGGACACCGCTCAACCCCGACTCATCAGACAAGGAAATACTCAGGAAGTACTCAATACTATACAGGGTGTAAAATCAGGTGCAATCAAAGGATTGATTACAGTGGGTGTTGACCCGTTGTATTCATTCCCCGATGCTGATGGTTTTGCAGAGGCTTATCAAAATCTTGAATTCACTTTGGCTTTTGCAATGCGTCAAGACGCAACAGCATCACAGGCTCAGTTTGTTGCTGCAATGCCACATTATCTGGAATCATGGGGCGATGTTCAAATCAAAAAAGGACATTTTGCACTTTCGCAACCCACTATAAGACCATTGTTCAACACTAAGCAATTTCAGGACTGTGTGCTTGCTTGGCTGGGTGAAGAAAAATCATATTACGAATACATCAGGGAGTCTGTAACTCCTATGCTAAGCGGAAAAACCTGGAGTGAAGCCCTTCATGACGGGGTGTATGAAAGCGCTGCAACTGTAGCTATTGAAGGAAATAGCTCAACTGCAACTATGGAAGCTTCTTCTTCTGAAGGTGCAATGTTGGGTAATTCTGATTCTGAAGGTAACTATGACCTTATTTTCTATACCAAAGCCGGTATGGGTGATGGCCAGAATGCCAACAACCCCTGGCTTCAGGAATTTCCTGACCCTTTAACCAGAACTACATGGGATAACTACATGACCATTTCAGCTGCTGATGCAGAGGAATTGGACCTTGTAAACAAGCATGTAGCAACAGGAGCACTTAACGGAAGTTATGTCAACATCACTGCCAATGGCATTACCCTTGAAAAGGTACCCGTGCTTATTCAACCGGGTCAGGCCAGAGGCACTGTAGGTTTGGCATTGGGTTATGGTAAAACACACAACATTCAAAAAGAAATGCAGGTGGGTGTAAATGCCTATGCGCTGTATAATAATTTTAAAGGTGTTCAGCGTGTGTCGCTTGAAAAAGCTTCCGGTGAACACGAATTTGCCTGTGTGCAGTTGCACAACACCATGATGGGTAGGGGAGACATCATCAGGGAAACTACTCTTGAAGTCTTTAATACTGCTGATCAAAAAGAGTGGAATGCAATTCCAAATGTATCACTTAACCATATCGATACTCCGGTGGATTCACCTGAAGTGGACCTTTGGCAAAACTTTGACCGTTCAATCGGGCATCATTTCAAATTGTCAATTGACCTGAACGCTTGTACCGGTTGTGGTGCCTGTGTGGTTGCTTGTCACGCTGAAAACAACGTTCCGGTTGTAGGTAAAACAGAGGTGAGAAGAAGCCGTGATATGCACTGGTTGCGAATTGACAGATACTATTCTTCTGAAGAAACAATCAATTCAGATGTAGACAAGAAAAATGCAATCTCCGGGCTTGGAGAGTCATTGTCACAATTTGGTGAACTTGAAAACCCCGCTGAAAACCCACAGGTTGCATTCCAACCTGTAATGTGTCAGCACTGTAACCACGCTCCCTGTGAAACCGTATGTCCTGTGGCAGCAACTTCACACGGTCGTCAGGGTCAAAACCAAATGGCTTACAACCGTTGTGTGGGTACCAGATACTGTGCAAACAACTGTCCTTACAAAGTACGTCGTTTCAACTGGTTCCTGTACAATCAGAACGATGAGTTTGACTACCACATGAACAACGACCTTGGAAGAATGGTTGTCAATCCTGACGTTACTGTTCGTTCAAGAGGGGTAATGGAAAAGTGCTCAATGTGTATTCAAAAAACACAAATGACCATTTTAGAAGCCAAAAAAGATGGAAGAGCAATTAAGGACGGCGAATTCCAAACGGCTTGTTCGTCAGCCTGTGATAAAGGTGCTATGGTGTTTGGAGATGTGAATGATGAAGAATCACTAATTGCAGAAAAATATAACGATAAAAGAAGATACCACCTGATTGAATATTTGGGAACAAAACCCAACGTGATGTATCAGGTGAAAGTTAGAAACACAGAAGAAGTATAATTAAGAAATATTTATAAAAGGATATGTCTCATTACGAAGCACCTATTAGAAGGCCATTAGTTTTAGGAGAAAAAACCTATCACGATGTTACAGTCGATGTGGCAAAGCCGGTTGAAGGCAGAGCTAATAAATCCTGGTGGATAGTATTTTCTATCGCATTAGTCGCATTCCTTTGGGGAGTGGGCTGTATCGTCTATACCATATCTACCGGTATTGGTGTATGGGGTCTGAACAAGACCGTGGGCTGGGCTTGGGATATTACAAACTTTGTTTGGTGGGTAGGTATTGGTCACGCCGGAACACTGATTTCAGCGGTACTCTTGCTTTTCCGTCAAAAATGGAGAATGGCTATCAACCGCTCAGCTGAGGCAATGACTATTTTCTCAGTGATGCAGGCCGGATTGTTTCCTTTAATTCACATGGGTCGTCCCTGGTTGGCATATTGGGTTGTACCCATTCCAAACCAGTTCGGTTCGCTTTGGGTAAACTTCAACTCACCTTTGCTTTGGGACGTTTTTGCGATTTCAACTTATCTTTCGGTGTCACTTGTTTTCTGGTGGACAGGTTTGCTTCCTGATTTTGCAATGATTAGAGACCGGGCAATAACGCCTTTTACCAAAAGAATTTACAGCATTGTTTCATTTGGCTGGAGCGGACGCGCCA
>NZ_JCBCCK010000374.1:0-4515 GCF_059864935.1 Planktosalinus sp. | reverse complement strand
CATATTTATAATTGAACCCTTGCGTTGCTTAAGCATAGTGCGCTGCACAGCTTTGGTCATATTAAAAACTGATTTTAAATTCACCTCTATCACCTTATCAAAATCTTCTTCGGTAATGCGCATCAGGAGGTTGTCTTTGGTGATACCGGCATTGTTGACTAAGATATCAATACTTCCAAATTCCTTGACCACTTCCTCGGCCAGTTCCTGTGACTGTTGGTAATTTGCGGCGTCGCTTTTATAAGCTTTGGCTTTTACACCTTCTTTTTCAAGTGAGTTTTGCAATTCCAACGCAGCTTCTTCAGACGAACTGTAAGTAAATGCCACATGGGCGCCATTTTTAGCAAAAACTTCTGCGATTCCTTTTCCGATTCCGCGGCTTCCGCCGGTGATGATGGCTGTTTTTCCTTCAAGTAGTTTCATAAATTTTGTACTGTTTTAATCGTGTCATCAAATATAAGCAAATGGATAAGGAAGTAACAAGAAAACTTTTTGAAATCGGTGAGGGTATTTTTTTTTTGACTTAGGGCTGCAGGACTTATGACTTAAGACGAAAAATTATTGAAGAGCTTAAAGTCATGAGACTTTAAGCAGTTAGTTCTGTTTGAGAATCATACAATTGGAATGATTTATGTATCTTTGATTGTATAAATAATAATCTTATGGGAGTGCCAGAATTAAGAAATAAACTGATTAAGCAGTTCAATTTAATCATACAAGACGATTCAAAACTAGCAACTTTAGATGGCATTTTTGATGCTCTGGATTCTATTGACTCCCCCTCTTTAATTTCAGAAGAACATTATAAAATTGTTGAACAACGACGTCAAAACTACCTTGCAGGAGAAACTGAGGGTTCTTCCTGGGAGGAAGTAAAGCAAAAATTGAAGAATAAATATGGCTTCTAAATTAATCATAGAGCCTGAAGCTCAGATTGAAATTGACGAAGCTATTGACTGGTATGAAACCCAACAAATAGGATTAGGTTTAGAGTTCTTAAATTATTTAGACGGCTATTTTCAAACTCTAAAAACTCTAAAAGCATTATTTGAAATAAAAAGAAAGCCGGTATTTAGAGAACTTCCTTTAAAAAGGTTTCCTTACGTCATAATTTATGAAGTAATCCAAAATCAAATCATTGTTTATTCTGTATTTCATACATTTCAAGACCCGGTAAAAAAGAGGAAGTAGCAAAACTTATGAAGTCTGGTAGGGTTCATTTCTAGATGGAGTTAGCAGAACAAATCTATATATTATGTAATATAAATAATACAATTTATAATTTAAGATTTTTCATAGGGCGGTTTCTACCATATTTGTTGTCTAAACTCTGTTTAATTTCCCAAGCTACCACACGGTCACATCGCGTTATCCACATATAGTTGTATTCATATTTTTTTTATCAAATCCAAAAGTAGATTTAAAAATTTTATATTTATTTAAATCATCTTTGCATATATACACGTCCCAAACAGGATAACTATGAATTTTTATAACTGGTCTATATTTTTTTACATCATCTATGTTTGCTAAGCTAACCCATAAAGAGTCCTGTTCTAAACTGTTTCTAATACTATTTGGAACTTTTTTTTCTTCATCAAAGAAAAAAACAACGAAATTTTCTTTTGCTTCTCTATTGATGTACGCATATGGCAAATCTAAATTTTCACCTAAAATAGCGCTATCATAAAATCTATATTGATAAAAATCAAGTGTGTTATCATTAACTCTTTTCACATAGATACAAAACAACTCAATATCACCAGTTTCTTCCCTTAACATTTTTACATAAGAATAAACTAGTTCTGTCAATTTTTGTTCTATAGATTCAGTAATATCACTCTCAAGCTTATTTTCCTTTGAATTACACGAGGAAAAGATTAACATTAAAAAAAATATTATTAAAAATTTCAACCATTTTAATTTCCCAAATACTTCGATATTGTTCAGCAAGGTTCTACAACATCGAATTTTGTTTATAACATTCTCCATTCAACCAAAATACATAAAAAAATTAATTCAACTTAAATTAGAAAAGAAAAAACCTCCTGAAAGCAATCAGAAGGTTTTTAAAAATATTTAAAGATATTTTACTGCTTAAAATTAAAGAGGTAGTCCAGGTCGATTTCTTCCACCTGCCCCATTTTTTTCAATACATTAAAGTCAACGTCTTTTTTGTTTCCAATCACCATCACGGTATAGTTGCCGTCTTTGATGTTTTCGTCAAAAAATGCTTTTAAATCGGCCATGGTCATATTTTGGATGGCATTGTACATTTCTTCCCTGATGTCATAGTCAATGCCTTGTTTTTTAAGCCTTTCAAAACTCCAGAAAATATTGGCTTTGGTAATTCTTTCAGCAGCCAGTTGCTTCAATGTGGCATCTTTGGCACTGTTGAATTGTTCTTCGGCTTCGGGCATATTGTTCATCAGCTCCATCATTGCTTCAACGGCTTCTTCAATTTTATTGGCTTGGGTACCGATGTATGCTTGCACATAGTTTGGTTTTCCAGCTTCAGCAGCGTTTCTGTAAACAGAATATGCTGAATAAGCCAATGCCTTAGATTCTCTAATTTCCTGGAAAATAATGGATGAAAGTCCGCTACCAAAATAGGAATTGAACACCCTTGACGCTGCCAATTTCTCCGGAGAGAAGGTGTCGCCTTTTGACAGGAACATCATTTCTGCCTGAACCATATCGTAATTGACAAAATACACTTTTCCGCCTGTAGCGATTTCAGTGTACACTTTTGCTTCAGGATAGTCTTTCAATTCAGAAGGCACATTGTGCTTTTCATTCAAGGCTGCAACTGCATTGTCAATATCATTTCCAAAATAGAACACACGGTGCTTGTAGTTTTTCAAATCCTTGATTGCCTGTACCAAATCTTCAGGATTGATGGCTTTTAATTCTTCAATGGTAAAAATATCCCTGTAAGGCGAATCCGGTCCGTATTGGCCGTAGCTCATCAGTCCGCCAAACATAATCTGGCTTCTGTTGGCTTTGGCGTCATTACGTGCTTTTTCGATGGTTTCCACATATTTCGCGTAAGCTTCTTCATCAGCAACGGCGTTGTCCCAAATGTGCTGAAGCAGTTCAATCCCTTCAGCGAGGTTGTCTTTTAAGCCTGAAAGCGAAACCAACACCCTGTCTGATCCGGAACTGGCTCCATACCTGATACCAATGCGGTAAAACTCTTTTTTAAGATCTTCGGCAGTTTTGGTGTCTGTTCCCAGATAAGTCAAATAACCCATAGCCAGATCCAGCATTTTATCATTGTCTTTACCCATATCATAAATGAAAAAGGTTTGCATCAGGTCATTAACTTCATTCTTGATGTAAGACACTTCGATGCCGTTGTTGAGTGTTCTGTTTTGAATAGTGGCTTTGTAATCGATAAATAAAGGGTCGATTTCAGGAGACTCGATGGCTTCAAACATTTCAAGGAATCCAGATTTTTTATCCCTGTTTAACTGAACAGGAGTAATTCCCGGGTTTTCAACTTTTACAACATCCTGGCTTTCACCCTGTCGTTTATAAACCACCACATAGTTGTTTTTGTAAAATTCGTTGGCAAAAACTACCAATTCGTCTTTTGTCATTGTGGTCAAACTTTCTAAAAAGTTCACCCTGTCATTCCAGTCCTGAAACTGCGTAAAAGTTTTCACATAGGCATTGGCCAAAGGCGAAGCATTTTCAAAACGACGCATTTCCTGAAGTTTCAGGTCGTTGATAGCTGCTTCAAGCAACCACTCGTCAAAATTTCCTTGTTTGATGTTTTCAATTTCATTCATCAATAAGGTTTTGATTTCTTCAAGAGACTGCCCGGAACGTGAATAACCTGAAAGTGTGTGCATTCCATAGTCATTGAAAAAGGAGGTTCTTGAAAATGCCCTCTGTACTATTTGTTTCTGGTTCAGGTTTAAATCGATTAGACCTGCTGTACCGTTGCTTAAAATCTGGTCAATCAGGGTGATAAATCTTTCTTCTTCCGAGCCAATTTTATCAGTTCTGTAACCGATTGTCACACGCTCTGCTTCCGGACCAAAAACTTCTCTTGTTTCAGGGGAAGTAATTGGAGATTCCGATGGTCTCTCGGGATGAACGAGTTCTTTTTTCTCAAATCCACCAAAATGGTTATTGACTTTTTGGATGCTTTCTTCAAAGTCAAGGTCACCTACCAATATTACAGCCATATTGTTAGGCACATAATACTTTTCAAAATAATCGTGTATGGCAACCATAGATGGGTTTTTCAAATGCTCTGAAACTCCAATTGTGGGTTGCTGCCCATAAGGATGGTTAGGGAACATAGCGTCCATCAGTGCATAATTTTCTTTTCTGAAGTCGTTGTCCTGTGAGCGGTTAAACTCTTCATAAACAGCTTCTAATTCAGTATGGAACAATCTTAACACCAACTTACTGAAACGCTCACTTTCGAGGGTCAACCACTTGTCCAGCTCGTTTGAAGGAATTCTGTTGGTATATACGGTTTCTTCGTGCCAGGTCCAGGCG
>NZ_JCBCCK010000366.1:0-6993 GCF_059864935.1 Planktosalinus sp. | reverse complement strand
ATTCCTATACCCAATTTTCTAAAATTCAGTAATTTTTTACTTAACTTTACGCATAAATGCATACCCAATGAATTTAGGAGTTCGTTTAAAACACGCCCGGGAGTCCAAACGGTTTTCTCAACAGGAAATCGCCCATTTGCTCAATATCTCCCAAAAAACCTTGTCAAATATTGAAAGCGACAAAAGCAAGCCCACCATTGAGCAATTGTCAAAAATGAGTGAAATCTATGAGATAGATATCTTGGAGCTGCTTTCCAAAGAAGGAATTACTTTTAACCAACACAATCAATCAGGCGGTGAAAACGGAATCATCCATCACCATCACTATCCTGAAAAATTGATTGAGAGTTATGAAAAAAGGCTGGAAGAACAGGCGCAGTTGATTCTTGAGCTTAAAGGAGAGATAGAAAAATTAAAAAAAGTTTTATAAACCTTGGATTATTCTCCCCCTTCGGGGGAGTTAGAGGGGGCTTACACATCATCATAATCCACCTTAACCACTGAGGATGTAGGTTGTGCCTGACAGGTTAAAATTAGTCCTTCGGCTATTTCGGCGTCTGTCAGGATTTGGTTTTTTCGCATTTTGGCACTGCCTTCTGTGAGGCGGGCAATGCAGGTGCTGCAAATACCGCCTTGACAGGAGTAAGGCGCGTCAAGATTTTGCTCCAGAACGGCATCAAGTATCGACTTGTTTTGTGGCATGATAATAGTGGTTTCCTCATCATCCAGCGTGACCGTAACCACAGAAGTTCCGTCTTCAACACTGTTGGTTTGAACAGGCTCCACTGAGGTGGAAAACAACTCAAAATGAATATTCTCTTTAGCAACTCCATTTTCTGAAAGTGTTACTTTTAATTCGTCGATCATCGGTTCAGGACCACACAGGTAGAAAGTGTCAAACCGGATATCTTTGTATTTGTTCTTCAAAAAGTAATTGGCAATTGCCTTGCTGATTCTTCCAAATTGATAGCCCTCAAGTTCTTTTCTGCTAAACACAAACTCCAGCATAAATCGCCCGGGATACTTTTGCTGCAAATCCATGAGTGATTTCATAAAAATGGTGTCCTCAGGTGATTTGTTTCCGTAAACCAGTAAAAATTTACTTTCTGGTTCTTGCTCCAAAGCGGTTTTTATTATGGAGATAACCGGAGTGATACCACTACCTGCTGCAAATGCGGCATAATTATTTTTGTTTTCCGGATTGGGCTCAAAAACAAATTTCCCTTCAGGCTGAAGCACCATTAACATGTCGCCCTCTCTTAAATCCTTGTTGGCATAAACTGAAAACGCACCCTTTTCAACTTCCTTAACCACCACAATATGTTCTCCGCTTTGAGGTGTTGAACAAAGGGAATAGGCCCTCCTCACTGTTTTCCCGTTAAGGGTTGCTTCAAGTGTTATGTACTGTCCTGCTTTGAATTGAAAAGTTTCTTGGAGTTGTTGAGGAATTTCAAAATGAATGGAAACCGTGTCAGGGGTTTCCTTAAGGATTTTTTTTATTGAGAGTGGGTGTAACTTGGCCATTCTTTTTTTTGCAAAAATACAATCTTGAGTGATACTGCTGCAAGGAATAATAAAACTTTATTAATTGATTAAAAATCAGACATAAACCCTTTACGGTTAAAAAACAAGCTCACTTTTTAAAATATTTCAAAAAGAAACGTATTTTTACACCTCGCATAATTTTTTGTATACTAAAACCCAACGATTTTAGTTACTTATCATAAATAAACACCATTGGATTTGAAGCCCATTTTTAAATTTTCAATTTTTCTGCTTGTCTTTATTTTGGTTGCCTCTTCCTGCTCCCGAAAAAAAAGCACGTTTATGACCCGAAGTTACAGGGCTGTTAATGCTGAGTTTAATGCACTATACAACGGAAATCTGGCACTGGAACAAGGCAAAAAAAGCTTGCTTCAAAATGTTAAAGACGATTACTTTGAGATATTGCCTGTTGAGCTGATTCAGGTTAAAGATGAGATTCAGCTACCCGGGCAAACCAGAAATACAGATTTTGAAAGGGCAGAAGAAAAAGCAGTCATTGCCGTTCAAAAACATTCCATCTATTTCGACGGAAAGGAACACAACCCTCAAATTGACGAGGCTTATATGTTGCTTGGAAAAGCGCGATATTACGATTCAAGGTTTATCCCGGCAATAGAGGCTTTTAACTTTATACTTCACAGATACCCCACCAGCAACAGCGTTAATTCCGCTAAAATCTGGAGGGAAAAAACCAACATCCGCCTTCAAAATGAAGAAGTGGCTCTAAGAAACTTAAAAGTGCTATTTGAAAGTGCAAATTTGAGCAATGATGATTTTGCCGATGCATCAGCAATGATCGCTCAGGCATACATTAACCTCGATTCGCTCGATCAGGCGATAGTGCACATTAAAGATGCGGCAGGGTTTGTGCGTGACAACGAGAAAAAAGGACGTTTACTTTTTATCAAAGGCCAAATCTACAATCGCTTAAGCCAAAAGGACAGTGCCAATATGGCTTTTGACGAAGTAATAGCATTAAACAGAAAGTCTCCTAGGGCCTATATGATTCACGCCAAGATGGGAAAAATCCAAAACTTTGATTTTGCATCCGGAAACATTGAAGAACAAAAAGAAAATTTTGACGATTTAATTAAAGACAGGGAAAACAGACCTTTTTTGGATATAATTTATCATCAAAAAGGTGTTTTCCTCACTGAAACAGGAGATATTGAAGAGGCAATAGTTGCTTACAATAAATCCATCAAGGAGTTCAGGCAGAATCAAAGGTTACAGGCACTTAACTATTCTTCTTTGGGCGACATTTACTTTGATGAGGCCGAATACAGGACCGCCGGAAGTTATTACGACAGCACCCTCCAAAGACTGGTTGAAAATACCAGGGATTACAGGCAAATCAAAAGAAAGCGGGACAACCTTGAAGATGTAATCAAGTATGAAGATATTGCCAGTGTTAATGACAGTATCCTTTATTTGGTCAATATGTCTGAAGAGCAAAGATTGGCTCATTTTACAGACTATACAACCCGGTTAAAAGAAAAAGCCATTGCTGATTCTTTGGCAAAAGTAAAAGAAGAACTTGCCTTTAAAAGCGACGAGTTTTTTAAAAGCGGAAGAAGGGGCGACGAAAGTGCATCAGACGGAAAATTCTATTTCTACAACACCACTGCAGTGGCATTTGGAAAGCAGGAATTCAGGAAACAATGGGGCGACCGAAAACTTGAGGACGACTGGCGCAGATCAAACAAAAATGCAGTTATCGATAGCGGTGAAGGTCAATCCGAAATTGCAGGTACAGCTTCACAAACTACAGCTGACAGCAAGTTTTTACCTGAAACATACATTTCATTAATCCCATCCGATTCAAAAGCTATTGACAGCATCACTAAAGAAAGGGATGTAGCTTATTATCAACTAGGCTTGATTTACAAAGAGAAATTCAAAGTTTATGAATTGGCGATTGACAGACTTGAAAAACTCCTTACGTTTGAACCGGAAGAAAGACTGGAAATCCCCTCAAAATATCACTTGTACAAGACCTATGAGATTTTAGGGAATACCGCTAAAATGCAACAATACAGAAATGATATTGTAACCAATCATCCGGATTCGCGTTATGCCGAAATCATCATTAATCCCAGTGCAATACTGGCTGCAGACGAATCCACACCGGAATTTAGATATGTTGAGCTTTACAGGCTTTTTGAACAAGGGCAATATGCTGAGGTAATTGAAAAATCAGACAGGTACATCAGTCAGTTTTTTGGCGACGAAATGGTGCCCAAATTTGAAATGCTCAAAGCAACTGCCATTGGCAAACAAGACGGGTTTGAAGCTTATAAAAAGGCCATCAACTACATTTCATTAAACTACACCAATACACCGGAAGGCAGGAAAGCCAATAATATTTACCACGCACAATTGCCCAAGCTTGAGAAGTTTGACTTTGCAGCCAATGAAGATTCAGACCGCTGGAAGGTGTTGTATGAATTCGACAGTATCTCAAGAGAGGATGCTGAGACTTTTAAGAAAACAATAGATGAAGCCATAAACGAACTTGGGTTCAATTACCTGGATACTTCATTAGACTATTACAGCCCCGGAAAAATATTTGTTGTTGTCCACGGGCTATACAGCAGAGAAGGCGCCAAAGGATTTGCTGAGGTGCTTAAGGAGAACAAAAAATACAGAGTTACCAACCCCTATATAGAAATTTCTTCGCCAAATTATGCAGTTGTCCAAGTGCATAAAAATTTGGATTTGTATAACGCCAAAATCAATTAAGCATGTTTACTGACAAAAAACCAAAAGCCCCAGCTATCGTAGGAAACCAGCAAAACAGAATCACAGAAGGGACCAATATTACCGGTGATATTGTTGCAAAATCCGGAATGCGGATTGACGGAACAGTTCAAGGCAATATCAAAACACCTTCCAAGGTAGTTCTTGGGGAAACAGGTGTGATTAAAGGCATTTTGGAATGTGAAAACGCCGACATAGAAGGAAAATTCTCAGGTCAAATGACCATTTCGGGCACCTTAACACTAAGAGCAACGGCTCAGATTGACGGTGATGTTGTAGCAGGCAAACTTGCAGTAGAACCGGGAGCAGCTTTCAATGCTACTTGTGTTATGAAAGGCTCTGTAAAACAAATGGCCGACAGAAAAGAAAATTCACAAGAAGATCAAAAATCTCAAAATCACGTTTTTGAAAGACAAGAAAGAAACCCCGCTCAAAAAACAGGGCAAAGCGTTTAGCAGCTATGCTGTCAATTCCGGTATTGCATTTCAAATGATTGCAATTATTGGGATTGGCACTTTTGCGGGCAGCCTGCTCGATGATCATTTTGAAACTTCAAAACCTTTATTCACCGCAGGCCTCTCATTACTTTCAGTTTTAATTGCCATCTTTGTTGTCATCAGACAACTGATTTCCAATTCCAAAAAAGACAATGAATGAATTCAGATTTTAAAAAAAGAGAAAGCACTTTTTTGTTGCTTTTATTTCTTTTTACAGCCTTACTTTTTGCCATCCACTGGTACATTGCTCATCATTTTTTTAGTCAAATTGAACTTATACTTCCATTATATTCCATCTATGGGTTTCACTTTTTAACGGTGCTTATAATCTATACCATTGTCAATTTCAGGTTTTCGTCAGGCAAAAAAGACATCTTTCCGGTCTTTATGGGAGCCACCCTTTTTAAGATGATTTTATGCCTTGTTTTTTTGCTTCCTGTATTGCTAAATCCAAATAAAAATGCAACGTTGGAGGTGTTTAATTTCTTTGTCCCATACTTCCTTTTTTTAGCCTTTGAAATCGTCAATATCACCCGTTTCTTAAAAGACAAATAAACCTTCATTTTATTGTTTGCCATTTCATTTAGTAGTACTATATTTGCACCGATTTTCAGGAACGCATTATTATCTTATTGAAAGCAATGAAATTAAGCGCCATCAAAACACTGTTTTTAGGACTGTTTTTAATTACCACTTTTGCTACTGTAGCCCAGGAAGAAGAGACCCTTCAGGAAGAACTTCAGCAGGAAAAAAAATTTGACCCCAAAAGCATGATTATGCACCACGTCAAAGATACATATGGGTTTCATATCATTGATATTAACGACAAATCTTACTCTATTTCTTTACCCATTATACTTTGGACTGATAATGGCTTGACTACATTTATGTCATCAGCTTTTGACCACGATTATTATGGTGAAGTAGTGGTGGAAAGAAACGGAATGCGTTTTGTCAACTACAAAGAAAAAATTTATCAGCTAAATGAAGGCGAAGAAATTCTTGTAAAAGGGGAAGACGGTTCTCCTGCAAATGCAAGCAAACCCATTGACATTTCTATCACAAAAAATGTGTTTATGATGTGGGTGTCAGTGCTGGTATTGTTTTTAATCTTTATAGGTGCAGCCAGAAAATATAAAAAATCAGAAAATTTTGTGCCCAAAGGAATTGCCAGTTTTGTAGAGCCATTAGTGCTGTTTATCAGGGATGAAGTAGCGATTCCTATGATTGGGGAGAAAAAATATGCACGTTATATGCCTTACCTTTTGACCGTATTTTTCTTTATCTGGTTAAACAATATTTTTGGGTTGATCCCAATCGTTAATGGTGCAAACCTTACCGGAAACATTGCCTTTACCTTAACAATGGCAACTTTTACCTTTATTATTACAACATTTAGCGGGAACAAGCATTACTGGAAACACATTTTTTGGATGCCGGGCGTGCCGTGGCCTATGAAAATATTTTTAATGCCCATCGAAATTGTGGGAATGTTTACAAAACCCATCTCGCTAATGATTCGTCTTTTTGCAAACATCACTGCAGGTCACATCATCATCCTGGCGTTAATGTCGTTGATTTTTATCTTTAATACCATTGCAATTGCACCCGTTTCTGTTGCATTTTCTTTATTTATTACAATCATAGAAATTGTGGTAACCGCAATTCAAGCTTATATATTTACCATTTTGTCAGCCCTTTATTTTGGTATGGCAACAGAAGAACATGAACACCATTAATTAATTTAAATTTTATAACTATGACTATTACAGGAATTGCAGCTATTGGAGCTGGTTTAGCAGCTATTGGAGCCGGAATGGGTATCGGACGTATTGGTGGGTCAGCTATGGAAGCTATGGCTCGTCAACCCGAAATCCAAGGTAAGATTCAAACATCTGCGCTTATTCTTGCAGCTTTCGTTGAGGCAGTTGCATTATTTGCTGTTGTTGTTGCCTTGTTACAAGGGTAAAAATCAAAAAGCACAGAAGTAACGGTTGGTTGCTTCTGTGCTTTTAAAAAATTTAAATGATTAAAAAAAATTAGAAATGGATTTAGTAACTCCCGGATTTGGATTGGTATTTTGGACGGCAATCACCTTCCTGATACTCCTTTTTATTTTAAAGAAATTTGCATGGAAACCTATTCTTGGCGCAGTAAACTCTCGTGAAGAGTCCATTATCAATGCACTTGC
>NZ_JCBCCK010000080.1:0-11876 GCF_059864935.1 Planktosalinus sp. | reverse complement strand
TGCATACTATTCAGGGTATAAAAAAACCCACTAAATAGTAGCGGGTTTTTAATCACAACGTATATCTCTTTAATCGTGGATGACTTTCACTTGTGCTGCAATCACTCCTTTTCTGCCCTCTTCTTCTACGTATTCAACCCTGTCACCTTCATTCAACGCTTCTCCATTTAAGCCAGAGGCGTGTACAAAGATGTCTTTTCCTGTTTCGTCATTGGTTATAAATCCATAACCTTTTGACTCGTTAAAAAATTTTACTGTTCCTTCCATTGTAATAAATAATAAATTAATAATAGCGTAAATATAAAAGATTATTGGCTGAATTGTTAAAAAAAAACCAAAAAAATTTAATTTTTATTGCATTTAATCACTTATTAAGGTGAATCTCATTCCATTAAAAAATGTATTGTCAGCTTATAGTTCAGCCAATCCAAGGGTTCAAAACAGGAAGACAGTTGTTGTTTCAGCGAAAAATTTAATCCCAATATTTTATTAAATAAGCCTTCATTATTCTTTTTGAACAGTAACTTAGAGCCAGAACTTAACATAAAAATTTTAATATGCAAATTCAAATAAATTCAGATAAAAACATTGACATCACAATTGATTCAAAACAAGATTATAAATCAAAAACTGAAAAAAAACTAGACCGATTTGGAAACATCATTACCCGCATAGAGGTTCATTTAAGTGATGAGAATAGTGAAAAATCAGGATTGAACGATAAAAAGTGTTTGATAGAGGCCAGGATGTTAAACAGGCAACCCGTCATTGTAACAGATACATCTGATGTGATTGAAAAATCTTTTTCATCAGCATTAAACAAACTAAGAAGAAAACTGGACTCTATCGTGGGAAAGATGCGTGATCAATAATCACGTATTTTTGCTTTCTTTATTTTTTGACTGCACTTTTTCTTTGTCTTTGTTAGCTTCATACTCCCTCATTTTTTTGAAACTTTCACTGGTAAGCATATAATCTTTGGCACTTTTCCCTTTCCATCTGTGGTATAAAAACGCTGGCATCCATAAAAAAAAACCTATTGCAACTCCCAGACCAATAAACAGCTCGCCTGATTTTAAATCGTCTGCCTTGATATAAAACCCATAGCATACCAATGCCACGGAAATCAGAAAAAGTAAAATGATTAAATATCTCATGGTCGTGCAATTAAATGTTCAATTTTAGTTTTAGCTCTTTTAACTGCTCATCATCAATCGGTGCCGGAGCATCTATCATCACATCTCTGCCTGAGTTGTTTTTTGGGAAGGCAATAAAATCCCTGATGGTTTCCTGACCGCCTAAAATAGCTACAAGCCTGTCCAGACCAAAAGCAATTCCTCCGTGTGGTGGTGCACCATATTGAAACGCTTCCATCAAAAATCCAAATTGTGCTTTGGCTTCTTCAGGAGTAAATCCAAGATAATCAAACATTTTTTCCTGAACCTCCCTGTCATGTATTCTGATAGAGCCACCTCCTATTTCATTTCCGTTCAACACTAGGTCATAGGCATTGGCTTTTACTTCACCGGGGTTGGTTTCCAGCAATTTCATTTGCCCGGGCTTGGGTGATGTAAAAGGATGATGCATGGCGTGGTATCTTTGAGTCTCTTCATCCCATTCCAGTAATGGAAAGTCAATCACCCACAGTGGCGCAAATTCATCTGGTTTTCTTAATCCCACTCTTGTAGCGACTTCCATTCGTAAAGCACTGAGTTGCGACCTTACTTTTCCGGTGTCTCCCGAAAGGATACAAATTAAATCTCCCACTTTAGCTTCTGTGGTTTTTGCTATTTGAAACAAATCATCCTGGTCATAAAATTTATCAACAGACGATTTGTGTGTTCCATCTTCATTGCATCTCACATACACCATGCCCAAAGCTCCAATTTGAGGTCTTTTTACCCAGTCTGTAAGTTCGTCGATTTCTTTACGTGTGTAAGCCGCTCCGCCGGGAATAACAATTCCAACAACTAGCTCTGCATCGTTGAATACTTTAAAATCCCTGTGCTGTGTGACTTCGTTGAGTTCTGTAAACTCCATCCCAAAACGAATGTCGGGTTTGTCATTGCCATACCTTTGCATCGCCTCATCATAAGTCATCCTTGGGAATTTTTCAATATCCACACCTTTAATTTCTTTAAGTAAATGACGCGTAAGTCCTTCAAAAGTATTGAGGATGTCTTCCTGTTCCACAAATGCCATTTCACAGTCAATTTGTGTAAATTCCGGCTGGCGGTCGGCTCTTAAATCTTCATCGCGAAAACATTTTACAATCTGAAAATACTTATCCATTCCGCCCACCATTAACAATTGCTTAAATGTTTGCGGCGATTGCGGAAGCGCATAAAATTGTCCTTCGTTCATTCTGCTGGGCACCACAAAATCGCGGGCACCCTCTGGGGTGGATTTAATCAAATAAGGGGTTTCAACATCCACAAATCCCTGTTCTGAAAGGTATTTTCTCACTTCCATAGACACTTTATGACGGAAGATTAAATTGTTCCTCACCGGATTTCGACGAATGTCGATGTAGCGATACTTCATTCTCAAATCTTCACCGCCATCTGTTTTGTCTTCAACAGTGAAAGGCGGCGTCAATGACTCGTTGAGAATTTCAAGATTTGTAACCAGAATCTCTATTTCACCTGTGGGCATTTGATCGTTTTTTGACTCGCGTTCAATAACTTTACCTGAGGCTTGAATGACAAATTCGCGCCCTAAATCTTTGGCTTTTTCAACCATTTCTTTCGGTGTGCGTTCTTCGTCAAAAATTAACTGGGTGATGCCGTAGCGGTCGCGTAAATCGACCCAAATCATAAATCCTTTATCGCGTGATTTTTGGACCCATCCTGCTAAAGTGACTTCCTGCCCGATATGTTCGGCTCTTAATTCCCCACAAGTGTGTGTTCTGTACATTTTCTTTTAATTCCTTTAAAATGAGAATGCAAATTTAAGAGAAAAAAAATCCCCAAGTAAACTTGAGGACTTTTTCTTATGCTGAGTGAATTATTTTCTTTTGAACTTTATCATTATAAAACCTGATTTTTGCACGGTTCAACAAATAGAACATCGTGGGGATGATCACCAGCGTTAAGAATGTGGCAAATGACAAACCAAAAATAATGGTCCAGGACATTGGTTTCCAGAAAATATTGTTGTCGCCCCCCACATAGATTTGCGGATCAAATTCAGTAAATAGCGTAAAGAAATTCAGGTTTAAGCCCACGGCCAATGGCAACAATCCAAGAATGGTAGTGATTGCCGTAAGGATTACAGGTCGCAATCTGTTGGTTCCTGCTGCTATTATGGCTTCCCTGTATTGTTCACGGGTAAGAAATTTGTCTTCGGGAACGCCCAGTTCCGCTTTTTTACGGTCGATGAGCAACTGGGTGTAATCAATCAAAACAATAGCATTGTTTACCACAATTCCCGCAAGGGATATGATTCCCATCATTGTCAAGAGTATTACAAATTCCATTTGGAAAATCACTAGCCCAAACAACACACCTATAAAACTCAAAACAATAGCCACAAAAATCATAATGGGTTTTGAAATAGAGTTAAACTGACCTACTATGATTAACAAAATCAACATCAGTGCTATGACAAGTGCTCTCGACAAGAACTCCATATTCTTGGCCATTTCCTCCTGTTCCCCGGTAAATTGATAGGTAATGTTTCTGGGCATCGGGTAATTTTCAAGGGCCTTCTCAATTTTCTGCACCGTTTCGGTGGGATTAAACCCTTCCAAAACATTGGAATATACGGTAATCACCCGCTTTAAATCTTTTCTTTTAATAGAGCTGAACGTTGCCAGGTTTCGGGTTGTCACCAAAGTTGAAAGCGGTATCTGTTTCAAATTCCCTTGATTGTCCCTAAAGGTGATGTTTTGGTTGAACAAGGCACTTTCGTCATAACGACTGTCACTGTCAAACCGAACGATAATGTCATAATCGTCGTCTCCATCCTTAAACGTGGAAGCTTCAAACCCATATATTGCAGAGCGCAATGCCTGCCCTACTTGGGCCGTGGTAACACCCAGTTCGCCGGCTTTCATGCGGTCAACCACTACTTCCATTTCGGGTTTGTTTTGGTTAACATCCAGATTCAACTCTTCAATTCCGGGAATATTTAAGCCGTTGATATAGGACTGAATATTTCTGGCTTCTTCAATCAATTCATAATAATCATCACCTTTCAATTCCAGGTTGATAGCATAGCCTGCAGGTGGTCCTGCCTGGTCTTTATCGGTAATGACGCTTGCTCCGGGATAGCCTTGAACGGCATTTCTGATTTCAGACAAAACATCAGAACTACTGATTTTATTATCATTTTCATCAAAACGGTATTTGTATTGCCTGAACAGTACGGTAACTTTCCCCTTATGTGGCATTTCATTTTGGGATGGCCCGTCAACCATAGGGTTCCCTGAACCTTCACCCACTTGTGAGATTATGGACTCTGCCATAAAATTGTAAGTCTCACCATCCTTTTGATACTGGTACTTTTCCAATACTTCAAACACCTGCCGCTCCACAATTTCTGCAAGGGCATTGGTTTTTTCAATATCGGTACCTTCAGGATATTCAATATACACTATCGCTTGATTGGGTTGGTTTTCCGGAAAGAAAAGTACCGGTGGTGTGAATAACAGAAATACTCCAATAGCTACACCGAGCAAGCCTACAGTTCCAAAAAAAAACCGATAGGCATTTCCACCTTTAAGGGCATAATGTAATGTTTTTTGATAGGCCCTTTCAATTTTGGGAAGTGTTTTAAACTGGAACCTTTTTGATGTAGGTATAAGTAAATATTTGAAAAACCATAATGAAATGGAAACAAAAATAAACAGGTTACCAAAACCTATTAATGCTTTGGGGCCTCCCACAAAACCTAAAATGGCAAACAAGACACCTACTGCAAAAACTCCTAACCCCTTTTTAAGAATATGAGTTCTACTCCTATTTTCCCATCCTATTCCAATTAAGATTATTGAAAATATTAAAGTAATAACCCCGAGTATTTTAAAAATTATATGCGTATCTAAAATCCCTGAGATAAGTAACAAAATTCCAAAAACAAACAGGGCGAAACTAATCTTCACTAACGTTTTTTTAGGAATTTCTTCTTCCTGTGTTTTCATAAAAGTAGATGTAAGCATGGCATTGATCACCAATGCTACAAAAAGCGATGAAAACAGTACTATTGATAATGTAAGCGGAAAGAAAATCATAAATTTCCCCATAATCCCGGGCCAGAAAGCCAGTGGCAAAAATGCCGCCAAGGTTGTTGCCGTTGATGCAATAATGGGCCAGGCAATTTCACCCACACCCTGTCTGGCCGCTTCCATTCGGGGTACACCTTCATCCATGAGTCGATAGACGTTTTCTACTACCACTATACCGTTATCGACCAGCATCCCCAGACCCATCACAGTGGCAAAAAGCACCATAGTATTCAGCGTAAGGTTGATGCCAATAATGTCACCTGCAACCGGAAGTATCAAAAATGAAAGTAATATAGAAAGTGGAATGGCAATCCCCACAAAAAGCGCATTTCTAAAACCGAGGAAAAACATCAAAACACTAATAACCAGAATAACCCCAAAGATGATACTGTTTTCCAATTCTGCAACCTGATCTTCGGTTCTGACAGATTCGTCGCTGGTGATTGTAATTTGAAGATTGCCCGGCAAATAAGTATCCAATGCCACAGGAATGTGCTCCTTGATTTTTTCCATCGCGGTAATCATATTCTCACCGGCTTTCTTCTTGATGCTCAACATCACAACAGGCTCACCATATTCCCTTGCGTAAGTTGTGGCATCTTTAGGTCTGAAATTAATCGTGGCGATGTCTCTTAAATACACGGCCCCTTTATCTTCTTTGACAACAATATTTTCAAGTTCATTTGGGCTTTTGATTTCACCTATTACCCTAATGTTTCTGCGCAAACCGTTTTCTATGATATTTCCGCCGGAAATTGTAGTATTTTCATCCTGTATGGCACTGATGATTTGACCAAAACTCACCTCAGCAGCCATCATTTTGTAAACATCAACTGCTACTTCAACTTCTTTGTCCTGAACGCCGAGTAAAGTGGCCTCTTTCACTTCGGGAAACTCTTCAATCCGATCTTGTAAATCCTCAGCAAAACTTTTGAGTTGCTCTTTGGTAAAATCTCCCTTAAGGTTGAGTTGGGCAATGGGCATAATTTCAGAAATGTTGAGGTCAAACACATTCGGCTCAACTTTAACACCTCCGTCAAGAGTGGGCCAGTCTTGTTTGGCTTTAACGGCATCTACCTTGTCTTTTACCCTGATTTTTGCTTCTTCAATGGTGAGTTTTTCTTCAAACTCTACAGTAATCATTGAATAATCCTGCAAGGAGTTTGAACTGATTTTTACCACTCCTGAAATGTCATTAAACTCATCTTCTAGTGGTTTGGTTACACGGCGTTCCACATCCTCGGCCGAGTTTCCCGGAAGGACTGAACTCACATATACCTTGTTTTCAATCACCTCAGGAAAAGACTCCCTGGGTAAGTTGATGTAAGAAAGCAATCCTCCCATAAGCAAAATGCCAATGAGTACAAAAACAGTCATCTTGTTGTTGATAGACCAATTTGAAAGCCCGAAATACTTCAGTTTTTTTTCTGTCATGGGGTTCTAATTTGCAGTTTGAATTGTGATTCTTGCACCGTCTTTCAAAGTTAATGCACCATCTTTTACAATGATATCAGAATCGGTCAAACCGCTTAAAACTTCAACAAGTCCGTTACTCTTTTTCCCGGTTTCAATTTGGGTTCGATTAACTGTAGCATGATTTTCTTCAATTTCGTTTAAAACGAAAACAAACTTTTCGCCGGCTGCGTTTTCTAAAATACAGTTTGTGGGAATGGCAAAAGTATTTTCACTTGTATAATCATTGATCTGAAGGCTGGCCATCAGGTTGGGCTTTATTTTTTGTTCGGTATTGGGAATTTCAACTTCGATTTGAAACGTTCTGTTTGTGGGGTTGATGTAGCTTCCCACCGCAGAAATTTTACCATCAACCACCGTTTGTATGGCCGGGAAACTGACCTGTACAGATGACCCTTTTGAAACACTTTGCAAATAATTTTCCGGAACTGCTGCTTTAACACGCATATCTTTTAAATTCACCAAACGCATCAAAGCATTACCACCCTGACCTACAACCTGCCCCTGTTCTGTGATGATTTCGTCAATTACACCAGAAAACGGTGCACGAATGGTAGTTTTATCCAGCTGGGAACGTAGTTGTTTCACCGAACTTTCGGTAGCTTCCATATTGGCTTTAGCTTGGAGCAGCTGGATTTCACTGCCAATCTGCTGATCCCAAAGGCGCTGTTGTCTCTCGTAAGTGGTTTTTGCCAAAGCATACTGGGTTTCCAGTTGCGCTAGCTGGCTTGACAAACCGCCGTCGTCAATTTTTGCCAAAACCTGACCTCTGGAAACCTGTTGTCCCTGACGCACATAGACATTGGAAAGTACTCCCTGATATTCAGGGAAAATCAGGATATTTTCAGAAGTTTCCACATTGCCTTGAATGGCAACAGAGCGAGTAAAAACGGTATCTTTTACTTCAAAAACGGTTACCAATGGATAACGCAAAGTGGTGTCTTTTTCAGCTATAGCCAGTTCAAGACGGGAAAGAATCCTTCCAATACTGTCAAATGATGTAAGCACTTCTGTCCTTTTTTCTTGCATTTTTTGGAGGTCACCCGACTCGATGACGTCTTCAACAGCTTGAAGTTTTTTATTATTTGAACAGGCCGCAAGGGTTATGGCCAAAATTGTGATATAGAGTATTTGTTTCATTGTAATAAAATATTAGTTGGTAGAGTTTAATATGCGTTCCAGTTCTGCTTTTTGGACGATAACATCCAGCATTGCCTGAAGGTATTCCTGTTGTGCCGCATACAGTTGCAATTGTGCCTGTCGTAATTCAAAGCTTCCGCTGAGGCCTTCAAAGAATTTGATTTGATTTTTTTTCTCAATGCGTTCTGCCAGGTTTAAATTTGATTTTGAATTTTCATACTTGTCAATAGCAAATTGATAGTTGTTTTTTGCATTGTTGGCCTCAAGTTTAATTTTTTGTACCATTTCGTCAAATTCGGTTTTGGACTGATCAAAAGCAATTTCGGCACGTTGGGTTCTGGCCCTTCTTCCCAGCGAACTGAAAATGGGCACTTGTAAACTCACTCCGGCAATAGAAGACTGAAACCATCTTTGGTCTGAATCCAGAAAGGTGAACGTTTCACTGTTGGCCTGTGTGCCATAGTTTATAAACGCACTGAGTGTTGGATAGGCTTTGTAACGCTCCTGTTTGAGTTCAAGGCGCCGTTGCTCTGTAAAATTGTTGGCTATGCGGTAATCGATATTCTTTTCAAGAGATAAATCTGTGCTGAGCAGTTGCAAATCAATGTTTTCAGCAATGAGTTTATCCAGATTATCAGTTAAGGTTACTTCTGCTTCAAGGTCTATTCCAAGGGTTATGTTGAACAACTGTTTAGAAAGATCAAGAACGCGTTTGGCATTTCTGAGCTGAATATCGACATTAGACAAGGTGATTTGAAGCTGCTCTACGTCTTCTTCTTCGGCGAGCCCGTTTTTGAAAATTTCGGTGGTTTCCCTCAGATTCTTGTCCAAAGTGGCTTTGTTGCTTTCAAGTATATCAATGTTTTCACGTGAAAGCAGTACATTGCCATAGGCATTGACTACTTCTTTCCGAATCATCGAGTTTGTCTTTTGCTCCATATTTCTGGAGTATTCCAAAAAAGTTTTTGACGCCTGAAGCGCTACTATATAAGACCCGTCAAACAACAGCTGGTTTAAAGTTGCGGTAGCCGTCATGGTTTGAGGAACTCCAAAAACCAACGGCTCAAATGTTCCGGGTTCGCCGCCAAAAAATTCGCCGGGTATCAGGGTTACTGGCTGTTTGATGTTGTTTCTATAATCAACTCCGGCGTTGATTTGCGGTAAACCTGTTGCTGTAGTTTCCCATTTTTGCTTGAGTGCTGCCACAACGTCTCGTTGTGCATTGATGGCCGTATAGTTACTGTCCAAAGCAAAAGTGATGGCTTCTTCCAAAGAAAACGAATAAGAATTTCTTTGTTGGGAATAGCCCATTATACTTGCAAACAGGAATACTGTAGTTAAAAGTCTGAGCATGATTTAGTTTTGATTGATGTGTTTTATTAGTTCTTTTTCTCCTTTTGTTGTTACAATTCCACGCAAGTGATATTCCAAAAACATGTCAACTACTTCATTGGGACTGTATATTTCCGGAGGAAACAAATCCTGATTTTTTATACCGGTAGCTCCCAAAAAATGAAATCGCCCAATCACTTCAGGGTTAATTTCTTTCCTGTAAAAGCCTAACTCCTTACCTCTTTCTAAATTGGCTATGATGCATTCATGCATAATAGTAAACTGGCTCTCTTTCAGGTTTTTGTATATACGTGGATAATATTTCTGTAGTTGGTGTTGCGGCGAAGCTTTTTCATTTTTGAGCAATTGCTTGATAAACGCATTAATTTGAAAAAGTTCTGCAATAGGGTTTTTGTGTTCTTCCCTGATACACTCAATCCCGGTACAAATAAAATGGAACACATAATCTGTTGTGGCTTCAACCAGTTTGTTCTTATTGGCAAAATGCTGGTAAATGGTCTTTTTTGAAATTCCCATTTCATTGGCAATATCATCCATGGTCACACTTTTAAACCCAAGGTTTAAAAATAGCTCGCTCGCAACTTCTAAAATTTTTTCTCTCATAACGGGGAGCAAATATAGAGTGGAAACTTTTAATACAAATAAAGTTTCCAAAGTTTTTACACAAAATTAACAATGGAAATTGAGAGCACCTATATCCTGTTTCTTTAGAAAAAAGTATTTTAGCAAAAAAATTGATGTTTCATGACTTCACTTGACGCCTTAAGGAAGGCTTTTTTAATCCATCTCTCCACCCGGTTTTCTGTGCCTAAGGAACCCCAAAATCTTTATGCTCCAATTCATTATATATTGGATTTGGGCGGAAAAAGACTTCGGCCAGTGCTTACACTGATGTCCTGTGAACTTTTTGGGACTCCTTTTGAAAAAGCGCAAAATGCTGCTTTGGCGGTTGAATTGTTTCATAACTTTTCGCTCATTCATGACGATATTATGGACAAGGCACCTTTACGCAGAGGGAAAGAAACCGTTCACGAAAAATGGGACATCAACACCGGTATCCTTTCGGGGGATGCGCTTTTAATTTTAGCTTATCAGTTATTTGAAAATTATGAGCCGGAAACATTTCAAAAGCTGGCTAAACTTTTCAGCAAAACGGCCATAGAAGTTTGTGAAGGGCAACAGTATGATATGGATTTTGAAGCTCGGGACAATGTTTCGGTAGACGAATACCTGCATATGATCAATTTTAAAACCGCTGTTTTAGTGGGTGCCGCCATGGAAATGGGTGCCATTGTAGCCGGTGCTTCAGAAAAATCACAATCGGCTATTTATGAATTTGGTCGCAATCTGGGTCTTGCCTTCCAACTTCAGGATGATTATCTGGATGTATTTGGCGACCCTGAAACTTTCGGAAAACAAGTGGGCGGGGATATTATTTCCAATAAAAAAACCTACTTATTTCTAACGGCACTTAATGATTTGCCTAAGGCAGACTCGCGGGAACTGGAGCACCTATACAACATACAGCCCGAAAACCCGGCTGAGAAAATTGAAGCTGTAAAACGCTTGTTTGAATCATCAGGAGCAAAAGAAAAAACAAAAAACAAAATCAAGGAGTATACAAATGTTGCCATCAATTTACTGAACGAATTGGACATTAGTCAAACCGGAAAAAAAGAATTGACTGATTTTGCCAACAACTTAATTTACAGGACAGTTTAAAAATAGACTCGCACAAAAGGGATTAAGGCAGCACCGTAAATGTTTCTGTTTTTATTGTAAAGCACGTTATAACGGGCACCAATGGTAACATTCCCTGTTCTAAAGCCTACACCGAGAAATAAGGCCTCCTGAAAATAATTGTCTTTAATATTTCCTTCCGGAAACAAAAAAGTCTGGTCAACCTGCAATCCCTCCAACTCAGCTGACAGTTGAATTTCTCTGATAGGGTTAAAAAGGCCAATGATACTTCCGCCATAGGCAGATACTCTGTAATCATTTCGCTTGTCATTCAAATGGACATAACTCAGACCCAAACCCGCACTAAAATAGGGGTTAAAGTTATAAATAGCACTTGGGGAAATACTTCCGAAGAAAAATCCGTTGCCAAAATTCATTCCCAAACCACCGCCAAAACTCACATTTCCCCAAAAAGGATTAGTTTCCTTTTGAGTGGCAGATGGTGTTACTTGAGCATTTAAATTAACTGAAACCACAAGCGATAAAACAATTGTAAAAATCAATGTTTTGGCCATAATTTTTGCATTACTAAATGAATCTTAAATATAACAACATTTTTTTACTATGATTTGGAAATATTGTACTTTTGCCCCAATTTATTTGAATTGTACAAGAACGTACCTAAACTATGGATAAATTTTCTTTCTTAAATGCAGCACATTCACAGTTTTTTGCTGACCTCTACGACCAATATCTTGAAAATCCCGACAGTGTTGAACCCAGCTGGAGAGCTTTCTTTCAGGGGTTTGATTTTGGGCAAAACGGCAGCGCAACCACTGCCGATTTGGTTGAAGATCCTGATGCTTTTTGTGAGCCGCAACTTCAAAACCTTGAAAAGGAATTCAGGGTAGTCAAATTAATAGAAGGCTACAGAAAAAGAGGCCATCTTTTCACACTGACAAACCCTGTTAGGGAAAGAAGAAAGTATGAACCTAAACTGGAT
>NZ_JCBCCK010000334.1:0-2427 GCF_059864935.1 Planktosalinus sp. | reverse complement strand
GTGCGCAACTGATTGTAATCATCCAGTCCTAAATTCCTGAATGCCTGTAAATGCTCCTGCATTGCCAAAACACCTTCGGTAGTTTCAATATTGGCCTGCCACTTCAAGCCGTTGTTGAGACGCAATTCTTCATCGCTGTGGTGGGTTTCAGTTTCTGTGATTGCTTCAGGTTCAACCGGCTTTTCCTCTGAATTTCGACAGGTAATAATTACTGCAAACAGTACTACAACTAGTGGAAATATAATTTTTCTCATATCTTTCATTTTACAAAATTAATCGGACAAGATGAACCTCTTTATGACTAGAGTCATATCCATTTATCTAAACAGCTTGCGGTTTTTAATTTTTAATTCACCTTTTTTCTCCAGTGATTTTGTTGCCCTGATGACTGTTTCCACACGCAGTCCCGTTAAGTCTGCGATTTGCTGACGCGTTATATCCACTTGAAATGAAAAAGGTTCCGTTAATTGATGAACATGCTTTTTTAAATAATCCAGTATGCGTAAAATGCGGTGCTCAGGTTCTTGTGAAGATAGTTCTGCAGCCATGATTGATTTGTAATACAGTCGCGCTGCAAGTGCCTTGGTAATTCCTAAATGCTGTTCCGGATGGGTTTTAAGCAATTCCAGGAAATTGTCTTTGGAGAGTCGCAGCACCTCAGAATCTGATAATGCTTCGGCGTGAGCCGGATACTTCACATCTGCAAAAAGCGGGGGCTCCCCAAAACTTTGTCCCGGAAAAAATATTCCCTGAATAAACTCTTTACCATCCTCATTGAAGTTGTTCATTTTGACTTCGCCACTCACTATCTGAAAGTAACACAGCGCGTGTTGTCCTTCATTGAAAATTCTGTCTCCCTTGACAAAATCCAGCTTTTCAGCACCATAATCATATAACAACTGTGTTAAAACCATATCTTATAAATGTGACTTAAGAAGTTGAACCAATTCGTGTTTTGGAACCACTCCCGATTGCCTCCAAAGTTGCTTTCCTTCTTTAAAAAGAATCATTGTGGGCACTCCCCTCACCTGATATTGTGTGGCCAGTGGCTGGTTTTTATCTACGTCTATTTTGACAATTTTTATACTTTCACCCAGTTCGGATTTCACTTCACTCAGAATTGGTGCCAGTGTTTTGCAGGGCCCGCACCAGGTAGCAAAAAAGTCCACCAAAACCGGTTTACTGTCGTTGATAATTTCGCTAAACTTTGATTTCATCTGTACTCTTTTATTAATTTTAATAGGTCAGATGCAATGCTCACTGTATATTTTAGGTTTGATTGATGAGTACGCTAATGAACATTTCATAAAACACTTGCTTTTGCACTTAAACAAAGATACGATTCACAAAGTCGAAATCCACAGAAATCCTCAAAAAAACTATCTTTGCGGCATGGTTCACAATCCCTTTCAACTTTTTAAAACTGATGTTTCACACATTCCGCTTCCGGAGGTGTTTACCTTTCCATTTTACTATGAACCGCATCCTTTAAGTCTAATAGCTGCCGCTGAACTGCAACAGTATCTGGAAACACAAACCGACATAAATCACAACTTCGGATTGAAAGAAGACCAAAAGGGATTAGTCATTGGAAAGATGTTTGGTGTTTTGGTTTGTAAAAATGAAAACGGGTTATTGGGTTATTTGTGGGCATTTTCCGGTAAACTGGCTGAATCTAACCAGCACGCCCGTTTTGTGCCTCCTGTTTTTGATATGTTGGAAACCGATGGTTTTTTTAAAAAGGAAGAAGAAATTCTCAACCAACTCAACCGTAGTATTGAGGAACTGGAACAGGCTGAAGAGTATCAACAGGCGTTGGCAGAACAAAAACTAATTCAAACTGATGCCGATGTTGATTTGGAGCGTCAAAAACTGCGTGTCAAATCCCTGAAAACTGAGCGGGATGCTAAACGCAGGAAAATTACGGTAGCACTTCCACAAGACGAACTGGAAGCCTTTGAAAACACCTTAAGTGAAGAAAGTAAAAAAGAAAGTATTTTGCTCAAAAAAATGACCAAATACTGGAACTATCAAAAAGCTGCGGCATCTGCTAAGGTTCAGGAATTTGAAAGCACCATCAACAAACAAAAACAGGAACGCAGGCAAAAGTCGGGCGAATTGCAGCAAAAACTGTTTGACCATTATGTATTTTTAAATCAGTTGGGAATGGAGAAAAGTATTGGCGAAATATTCAACAACAATCCCCCCGCAGGTGCCGGAGAATGTGCTGCACCCAAGCTGTTGCATTTTGCTTTTAAAAACAACTTGAAACCCATAGCGATGGCCGAATTCTGGTGGGGACAATCGCCTGCATCTGAAGTGCGTAAACACAAACAGTTCTACCCCGCCTGCAAAAGCAAGTGTGAACCCATACTGATGACTCATATGCTTGATGGTTTGGAAATGGAAGTCAATCCGTTTGAGCAA
>NZ_JCBCCK010000332.1:0-13979 GCF_059864935.1 Planktosalinus sp. | reverse complement strand
CATCGTAATGTCTGCCTCAAATTTTTGGAACGGCTGTATAGTTCCAATAGGGAAAGTCAAAGTATTATTTGTCGTTGTCCCGGGAGCCGGATTGGCACTTACAAACTGCTGCATTGTATCGTCAAAGTCTAAAATTGCATTAACATTAGCAATGGTTTCTGTACCAACATTTCGTACAACCATCCTATATTCTGCTTCAAAGCCGGGGCGGGCTTCGCTGGTGGGCAATAATGTGATGTTTAAATCTTCTATGATTTGGTTGGCAGTGAGGCAGAAGTCCTCAACTTCAACGTTATTAAAACCTACAAAATTTACGGTGGATGTTACTGGTGTTGCTGTAAAGTAATTTGGGAGGTTCAATAGGCTAATAGTATAAGTGTCATCCAAAAGGTATAGAGTATAATCCCCATTACTGTCTGAGATGGTAGCATAATCATTAGTTCCATCGCTTGCATTGATTATGATAGTATCTGCCGGTATGTCATTGGGGTCGCAACCATTGTTGTTTGTATCATAAAGTATATTTCCTTGAACTATATTAAGTGAGCAGTTATTGACATCCAAGCTATCCCCGGTAATTGTCCATCCCAAAGTATTTATTAAATTATTTCTTGCGGCAATGTTACAATACTCCAGGCCATCAGCTCCAAGAGTTCCATTGTTAATATTTAAACTTACTAAATGAGTTAAAAAAGCATCATAATTGGAAATATCCATACCGGATTCTGTCAGGAAAAAACTTAAATTTCCATTATTAATCTGCCAGTTTGATAAATCTTGATTAAATGATTGGGCATTTTGAAACATTCTGCTGATATTATTTACATTAGACACATTCCAATTATTTAAAGGTTGATTGAATGATGAGGCATTCCAAAACATTCCACTCATATTTGTTACATTAGATACATCCCAATTATTCAAGGGTTGATTAAAACTTAATGCTCCCCAAAACATATTATCCATAGAAATAACATTAGAAACGTCCCAACTACCTATGGGTTGATTAAAAGAAGTTGCTTGGAGAAACATTACACTCATATGTAAAACATTTGTCACATCCCAATTACCAATTGGTTGATCAAAACTTAATGCACCATTAAACATATTTCCCATCCATATAACATTTGAAACGTCCCAATTATTTAGGGGTTGGTTAAATGATGTAGCATTGCGAAACATGCCCGTGACAGAGACGACATTTGATACATCCCAATCATTTAAAGGTTGATTAAATGAGGTTGCTTGCCAAAACATATTACTCATAGATGTTACATTAGATACATCCCAACTATTTAAGGGTTGATCAAAAGAAGTTGCTTCATCAAACATATGCCTCATATTTTCTACATTAGACACATCCCAGTTATTTATATTTTGGTTAAAAGAAGTTGCTTGTTCAAACATGTGTCCCATTTGTGTTACATTAGAGACATTCCAGTTATTTAGTGGTTGATTAAAAGAGGTTGCTTTCTCAAACATAAATTCTATTAGTGTTACATTAGAGACATTCCAGTTATTTAATGGTTGATTAAAAGAAGAAGCCCCTTGAAACATAAACATCATATTCGTTACATTAGAAACGTTCCAATGGTTAAGAGGGCTGTTAAAATTAGTAGAATAATAAAATAAGCGTGACATATCTGTTACTTGGCTTAAATCAGGAGCATCTGTAGCGGTTATAGTTAAGTCGCTGCAATTGCTAAATGCACTTTCCATAGATTGCCACTGTATATCTCCCCATTGCACAACACTCTTGATTTTATGAAGCATAGAGTTAGTTTGAGCAAAATTCCCAAATCGTATTCTCGGAAAATCTCCTGAAATCGTTACTGTATAAATCCCGGGAGCGGTATAAGTATGTGAAACAAATCCATTTTGGTTAGTTAAAGTGGTACCATCCCCAAAGTCAACAGTATAATTATAGCCTGTCCCTTGTGTTGGAATGGCGATATCCAAATCCCCAGCTGTAACCTCCCAGGTGGTGATAAACGGTGCCTGCTGTGCGTGAACGTTTAACGAAAAGAAAATTGATGTAAGTAAGAAGTAGAAATGTTTCATTTTTTTGGAGTTTAAATGGTAAATATACTAAAAACAAACTAAAGTGTTAATGAAATGTGAATAGTACTTTAGAAGCTGCTGTAGGCTATATTAGAGAAACCAAAATACCAGTAAAGAAAAAACCATAGCCGGTTGTTTCCTCTGTCTTACTTTGTGTAGTTTAAAACAAACCGGACAACACCAATCAGGAAAATTAATAAAAAAGTTACTTTACTCAAAACCCATGACACCAAATGACCCCTTTTGACACCATTTGACACCATTTGACCCCTTTTGACACCATTTGAACCTTTTGACCCAAAAAAATGGGATATTCTCCCAGTTTTCTCCCAGTCTTGTTCCAGTGAGGCTTTTAAAAAAAACGGTTTTTACGAAGGAATGTGGGAAGAGTGTGGGAGCGTTGTGCAACAAAAGCATCAAAAACACAACCTCCATCTTAAGTTTTAGGACACACAACTGAAATATGATTTTCAGCCACGCCACCGGGTACTTTTTACGGTTTCCTTCATTTTTGAGAGAATTTTCCCGTCAAAAAGTCAGCTGTTAGCCCTTGTTTTCAGGACATTTTGTCGTAAATTGTAAATGGTGCGAGATTTGAAGAATGAGACGTGAGACATAAGATTTGAGACGTTAGACTTAAATCGATAAATAAGAACTAATTAATAACGAGATACCCGCCTTCGCGGGTATAAATAACGAGATCCCCGCCTGCACGGGGATGAAGAATATGAATTTCAACAAATTTACCATCAAATCACAAGAAGCGGTGCAACAGGCTCAGCAATTGGCACAAAGCCTTGAGCAGCAGCAAATCGAACCTGAACATCTGCTCAAAGCCATGCTGGAAGTGGATGAAAACGTCATTCCGTTTTTACTGAAAAAACTGAATGTCAACTTACAAACTTTAAAGCAAGTACTGGATGCCTCCATAAAAGGGTTTCCCAAGGTGAGCGGCGGACAGTTGATGCTTTCGCGCACAACACAATCTGCACTCAATGATGCAAGCATCATCGCCGAAAAGCGAAAAGACGAGTTTGTGTCTATCGAGCATTTGCTCCTCGGCTTGTTTAAATCGGGCGGAAAAGTGGCGCAGCTTTTAAAAGATCAGGGCGTTACCCAAAAAGCACTGGATGCCGCCATTGACGAACTCCGCAAAGGTGACCGGGTGACCTCACAAAGTGCTGAAGAAACTTACAACGCCTTAAACAAATACGCCAAAAACCTCAACCAGTTGGCAAGAGACAATAAGCTGGACCCCGTTATTGGCCGGGATGAGGAAATACGTCGTATTTTACAAATCCTTACCCGTCGCACCAAAAACAACCCCATGCTGGTCGGTGAACCCGGAACTGGTAAAACCGCCATTGCAGAAGGACTGGCACACCGTATCGTTGATGGCGACATCCCCGAAAACCTGAAAACCAAAGAAATATACTCCCTCGATATGGGAGCACTCATCGCCGGGGCAAAATACAAAGGAGAATTTGAGGAGCGCCTCAAAGCGGTCATTAAAGAAGTGACCTCCAGTGATGGTAACATCGTCCTCTTTATTGACGAAATCCACACCCTGGTAGGTGCCGGTGGCGGTGAAGGTGCCATGGATGCTGCTAACATTCTAAAACCTGCTTTGGCACGTGGTGAACTGCGGGCCATTGGTGCAACCACGCTGGATGAATACCAAAAGTATTTCGAAAAAGACAAAGCACTGGAACGCCGTTTCCAAAAGGTAACCGTGGATGAGCCTGACACAGAAAGCGCCATTTCCATCCTGCGCGGAATCAAGGAAAAGTATGAAACCCACCACAAGGTGCGTATCAAGGACGATGCGATTATCGCTGCCGTAGAACTTTCACAACGTTACATCACCAATCGCTTTTTACCCGATAAAGCCATTGACCTGATGGACGAGGCGGCATCAAAACTGCGTATGGAAATCAACTCCAAGCCCGAAGAGCTCGATGTGCTGGATCGGAAAATCATGCAACTGGAAATTGAGATTGAAGCGATTAAAAGGGAAAAGGATGAAAGCAAACTAAAATCGCTGCGCTCTGAATTGGGTAACCTAAAGGAAGAACGCAACGAACTCAACGCCAAGTGGAAAAGTGAAAAAGAAGTTGTGGAAAGCATCCAAAGTATCAAAACCGAAATTGAAGAATACAAACTTGAAGCCGAGCGCGCCGAGCGTGATGGCGATTACGGCAAGGTAGCCGAGTTGCGTTACGGAAAAATCAAAGAAGCCCAAGAAGAGCTTGAAAAGCAACAAAAACTCGTTGCCGAACAGGAAAGTTCGATGATCAAAGAGGAAGTCACCCATGAAGACATCGCTGAAGTGGTGGCTAAGTGGACCGGAATTCCCGTTACCAAAATGCTGCAAAGCGACCGGGAGAAACTACTCAAACTGGAAGACCACCTGCACAAACGTGTAGTGGGTCAGGATGAAGCGATTGCAGCGGTGAGTGATGCCATTCGCCGCAGCCGTGCCGGATTGCAAGACCCTAAAAAGCCTTTGGGCTCCTTCCTCTTTCTGGGAACTACCGGTGTCGGTAAAACCGAATTGGCAAAAGCATTAGCTGAATATCTTTTTGACGATGAAAACGCCATGACACGTATCGATATGAGCGAGTATCAGGAACGCCACAGCGTTAGCCGGCTAGTAGGTGCACCTCCGGGTTATGTAGGCTATGATGAAGGTGGTCAACTCACCGAAGCCGTGAGACGTCGCCCCTACTCTGTCGTGTTGCTTGACGAAATCGAAAAAGCACATCCTGATACGTTTAACATACTGCTTCAAGTACTGGATGAAGGCCGTTTAACAGACAACAAAGGCCGTGTAGCCGATTTTAAAAACACCATCATCGTGATGACTTCCAATATGGGAAGCCACATCATCCAGGAAAAATATGATACGGTCAAGGATATAGATGTCGCGATGGAAGGCGCAAAAATAGAAGTGCTTGCACTGTTAAAACAAAGTGTGCGACCCGAATTCCTGAACCGCATTGATGATATCGTGATGTTTACACCACTCAATAAAGCCAACATCAAAGAAATCGTGGGCTTACAGTTGAAAGGGCTGAGCAAAATGCTGAGCAAACAACACATTACCTTAGATGCCACAGAGGAAGCCATCAGCTATCTGTCAGAACGTGGTTATGACCCTCAGTATGGTGCCAGACCAGTTAAGCGTGTTATCCAGAGAGAAGTTTTGAATGAACTTTCAAAGGAAATCCTGGCTGGCAATATCACGACTGAAAGCATCATTTTATTGGACGCTTTTGATGACAAACTGGTGTTTAGGAATCAGGCGGGAACTGACGGGTTGAACTTAGAATAATTTATTATATTTGATAAAACCACGAATTCACGAATATTGAAGAAGAACGATACTTAGCAGACACATTTGTAATTAAGATGGAACACTTGATATATGGAAAAGCTAACAAGAATTAAAATATTAAAGTTCATTTTATACAGCAGTATTGTTTTTACTGTTCTGATATTGACTTCTTTTATAGACAGTATTCAAGAATTTCTAAATATTGAAGACAACAAGCTGTTATGGGGAATGTTGGCTTCGCAAATATTCCTTATTCTTGGGATAACTTTTGAGCTTAATGCACTTAATAAGAAAACAAACACACTATTAACACAAAAGACAACATTTTTAAAGGTAATCCTCTTATTTAGTGGCTTTGTAATCGGTTATTATCTGCATTATTTTTTAATATCACCGTCATACCCTTTTATCGAAAATCATCACCATTTTATGTTTTGGGGTATATTGGTTTCTCAATTAGCCATAGTTTTTTTGGCGTTTGCCCTGCTTCAAAAATCGAAACGGACTGAATAGTGAATTCAAAATTAAGATGATAAAAAAAGAGCCTCATATGAAGCTCTTTTTTTGTTTAGGTTATTCTTCAACTCACTCCAACACCAAATTGCTAAACCTCTCATTCAACTTTATGACCTTGTCGGTGCTTTGGTTAAGTGTCTCAAACTGGTGTTTAGGAATCAGGCGAATGAAGGTCCGGTGGTTTAACTTAGTGGGCAGTGGTCAGCTGCAGTATGCAGATTTTATTAATCTTTACAATTGAGTACTGAACACTAAAAACTAAAGTCTGAGATTTCTCATCTATAGAAATTTCAAAAAAGGTATCTTTGTTCTTTATGAAAAATCTCAGTCAATATATTGATCACACCCTGCTAAAAGCTACTGCTACAGAACAGGATATCATTCAGCTTTGCAAAGAAGCTGTGGAATATAAATTTTATGCAGTTTGTGTTAACAGTTGTTATGTAACTTTGGCAAATAAGGAATTGGAAAAATCAGAGGTGAAAGTTTGCAGTGTAGTAGGCTTTCCGCTGGGAGCAATGAGTCCCCAAGCAAAGGTGATGGAAGCCAATAAAGCTGTTGTTGATGGTGCAGATGAAATTGATATGGTCATCAATATCGGTTTGTTGAAAAGCAGAAAATTTGATATTGTCTGGAAAGAAATCGAAGCCGTTAAATTAGCGATTGGAAAGCGCGTGTTAAAAGTCATTCTGGAAACCTGCTACCTCGATAAAGCTGAAATCATTAAAGCCAGCGAACTCGCCTTACTATCTGGAGCTGATTTTGTAAAAACATCCACAGGCTTTGGAACCGGAGGTGCAACTTTTGAAGATGTACAGTTGATGAAGTCGGTGGTGAAAGACCAGGCAAAAGTAAAAGCCTCAGGGGGTATTAAAGACCGGGTAACCGCACTGGAATACATAGCTTTAGGAGCAGAAAGAATTGGCACTTCATCAGGAATAGACATAGTAACAAACAAAAAACTGGACAATGAGCATCCATATTAGCGCAAAAAAGGGCGATATCGCCGAAACCATTTTACTTCCCGGAGACCCCCTTAGAGCTAAATGGATTGCAGAAACCTATTTTGAAAATCCGGTTTGTTTTAATGAAGTGCGCGGTATGCTGGGCTATACCGGAACATATAATGGCAAAAAAATCTCCGCAATGGGCACCGGTATGGGGGTTCCTTCCATTTCCATTTATACACATGAGTTGATTACCGAATTTGGCGTGAAAAACCTTATTCGTGTTGGAAGTGCCGGCTCCTATCAAAAAGAAGTCAAGGTAAGAGACATTGTTTTGGCAATGGCAGCATCATCCACTTCAGGCACCAATGAGTTGCGTTTTGGCGGTGCTGATTATGCCCCGACAGCCAACTTTGAATTGTTCCAAAGAGCCGTGGAAATTGCCAAACAGAAGAATATTCCCATTAAAGCCGGCAATGTATTGACCAGTGATGAGTTTTATGAAGACGAATTTGAAAGTTATAAAAAATGGTCCAAGTTTGGCGTGCTTTGTGTCGAAATGGAATCGGCCGGGCTTTATACGGTGGCGGCAAAACACAAAGTGAATGCGCTTTCCATACTCACCATTTCAGATTCGTTGGTAACCGGTGAAAAAACAACCTCAAAAGAACGGGAAAACACTTTTGACGAAATGATTAAAATCGCTCTCGAGTTGGCTTAAAGAAGTATGTTTAACGTGAGTTCGATATAAGAAAGAAAACCAACTGTTTGGGCTGCTTATAATTTTTGGAGCAAACAACAAAAGTTATATTTTGAAGTAATAACAGATAGATCAGCGATTGTCCGTCAAATCAGCGTTATCTGCGTGCTATTTTTCATTTATTGGGACAATAGCACGCTGATCCCGATAGCTATCGGGACGGATTAAGCGGATTTCCTCAGATAAAAACTTAAATAGAACCCACGTTATGCTTAAAAACATTAGAATAAAAAAAGACAGAAAAAGAGCACTTGTAAAGTTTTCTCTTTTTAAAGATTACCTTCCTGAAAACGCAACTATTATTGATGTTGGTACAGGTTCAGGACAATTTGCTCAACTCCTGAAAGAAAAAGGTTTTCAGATTCAAGCTGTTGATGTTGTTGATAAAACAAACGCTACAGCAATTACACCAAAAATATATGATGGCAAAAAATTGCCCTATGAGTCCAATCATTTTGATGTGGGGATGCTCATCACCGTTTTGCACCATTGCCCAAAACCCGAAAAAGTATTTGAGGAAGTCGTGCGTGTTTCCAAAAAAAGGATTTTTATCCTTGAAGATGTTTACAGCAATTGGCTCATGAAATACCTCACCCGGTTTGCAGACAGCATCGCAAATTTTGAATTTATTGGCCACCCACATACCAACAAGTCTGAAAATGAATGGGAAAGACTATTTCAAAATCATCAACTTAAAGTTATTCATAAAAAGAAAGTAAACCTATTTTTTATTTTTACTCAAGTAGCCTATGTCCTTGAAAAAGATATTTAAGAGCTATTGTTCAGATACACTTAAAAAAAACAATAAAAAAAGCCGGATTGAATAAATCAAATCCGGCTTTTTCCTTAAAAATTGGGGATTGTTGACTTTAGAAGTTTTCGATTTCTTCTATAAGTTCTTTTTTGGCCTTTCCGGTTTTTTCCTGAAGGCGACCCAATAATTCATCAGATTTTCCTTCAGCATATTTTAAATCATCATCGGTAAGTTGACCGTACTTTTGTTTTAATTTACCTTTAGCCTGATTCCATTTTCCTTTAAATTGTTCCTCGTTCATAATCTCTGGTTTTTGTGATTAATAATACCGCAATATACTTTTTATTAAAACCCCTTTGTGTCAACGTACTATTAAAAAGAATTAAAATTTAGTTAATCCGGAAGAAAACCACTTTGTTTTGGAAGTATCAAAATTTACCTTTGTAAAAACAATTAATATGAAACCCTTTTCTTTAATTCTCATTTTACTAATCCTTATTTCCTGTGCCGAAAACAAAACCCCTGAATCTATATCTACAGGGGAAAATGAAAAATCAACTACTTATTACCTCATCCGCCACGCCGAAAAAGACCGCACAAACCCCGACGATGAGGATCCCAACCTTGATGAAGATGGAGTCAAAAGAGCACAAAACTGGGCAACCATTTTTTCTGAACTGGATATAGATGTCATTTATTCTTCTGATTTCAAAAGGACTATGCAAACAGCAAAACCCATAGCCGAGTCTAAAAAGCTACCGGTCAATCACTATGATCCCCACGGGGTTTACCACACCGATTTCTTTGAAATTACCAGCGGTTTAAACGTGTTGGTCGTTGGACACAGCAATACAATTCCGGTTTTTGCAAATCATGTGCTACAGGAAGCACGCTATGAACTCATTCCTGATTCTATTGACGGTAGGTTGTATGTTGTTACAAGAATTGGCAATAATACAAACAGTTTTATTCTGAACCTGGAATAAGCAGCCTTACATTAATTTTTTCTTTTATGATTTCAGAAAGCTGGATGAGTTTGCCTTGCTCATACAATTCATCGATGGTGTAAAAATCAATATCGTTGGATTGAGGACGGTAGTTTTTATAATCCACAAAGCGAATGCCTTCAACCACACGAGGATTAAAGCTTTCGCGAAAGCGAATACCTCCATCGTTTGTAAAAAATTGATACGCCAGATAGTCAATGGTATAATCGTCTTTTGAAATCCAATACAAGAAAACATCCTGAAAATCAACTCCCCCGCCGTCTTCTTCAAAGGTAATTTCGATTTTATGATACTCCTTTCCTTTGATTGAAACCGGCTCAAGAAGACGTTTATTAACCGCCGGATCGTTCAAACCATAAGGCAATTGCAGAAAATAATGCACCGAGTTGACACTTTCGGAATAACGTACTACCATCGAGTCGGGTAAATGCACTTTTTCACCTTTTTGAATACGTGTAAACCCTGAATTGGTTAATAAATCGGTTGTATTTAAAGTGTCCGGAAGTATACGCTGAAGTGAAAACTCACCACCTTGCCTAATACTTTTGTAGATGATGTTCCTGAACGTAAATGTAATTTCAGCATTTTCATAACGGTCTCCCCCTGCATTTTCAATGGTTTTGTCAATAATATCTTGAGCAGTTAACACCGTTTCCTGCTCTTTACAGGAAATAAGCATTACAAAAAGAATCACATAGAAATATTTCATTTGAATTTTTTTGTAAAAATAGTGAAAATAGTTTTTAGATTAAATAATTTTGACTACTTTTGTCAAGTTATTTTTTGTCATATTTTATTATGAAGGCTTTATTAAAAAATGCAAGAGTTCAAAAAAACTTAAAGTTGAAAGACGTTGCTATACATTCAGGGATAGATCAGGCGTTAATCAGCAAGTTTGAAAGCGGCAACAGAAAACCCACTCGAGAGCAGTTACACAAATTGGCTCAGGTGCTTGATATTGATATCACTCAATTGACCATTGCCTGGCTGAAAGAAAAAATCCTTTATGAAATTGATGATGACCAAATCGGCCTTGAAGCCTTAAAACTTGCCGAGGCAGATTTGAAATACAAAATCAGTTCCGCAAAGAAGGATGTCTCAAAGGCATTGAAAACCATCCTTTCAGAAATTGATGATTTAAAAGCGCGTCTAGACACTTTGAGAAATTATGACAGTTTCAGGATCGCTCAAGCCATCGAGCTTGAATACACTTTTGAAAGCAATCGCATTGAAGGCAACACACTCACTTTGAGAGAGACCGATTTGGTCATCAATGAAGGGATCACCGTTTCCGGGAAAAGTATGCGAGAGCACCTGGAAGCCATCAATCATACAGAGGCCATTGCATTAATAAAAGATTTGGTTCAGAAAAAAGTGGTTTTTAATGAGCATAACCTGCTCAATATTCACCATTTGATTTTGAGAGGCATTATTCCTGAAGAAGCAGGAAAATACCGCACGGTTCAGGTAATGATACAGGGCAGCAAACATATGCCGCCTCAACCCTATCTGGTGAGAAAGCAAATGGAAGATTTGTTTTTCTGGTATGAAAGCAAAAAAAACCTGTTGCATCCGGTGTTGCTTGCCGCAGAAATGCACTACCGTTTGGTAAGCATTCATCCATTTATAGACGGTAACGGCAGGAGTTCGCGCCTGGTGATGAACCTGATTTTGCTGCAACACGGCTATGTAATTGCAAACATCAAAGGCGATTACAATTCCAGAATGCAGTATTATCAAGCGCTTGAAGATGTTCAAACTTCAAACAAAAAGGAGCCTTTCCTTCAGTTTATTGCTGAAGTTGAGCGTGATTCCTTGAAGCGATACCTTGAAATTTTAAGCCCCTAAGTTTTTAGGGGCTTTTTCTATTATTATACTATTTTTGTAGCTTAATTGTTATCCTGAAAGACAAAACTCATTTTGAAACAGCAAAAAACCATACACATCAAAAACCGAAAGGCCAAGTTCAACTTTGAATTTCTTGAAAAATTCACAGCCGGAATTGTCCTGAGAGGCACTGAAATCAAATCCATCAGGGAAGGCAAGGCTTCTATAGCCGAAAGCTTCTGTGAGTTTCAGGACGGTGAGTTGTTTGTGATCAATATGAATGTGGAAGAATATTCACACGCTACACACTTCAATCACGCGCCTAAAAGCGAACGCAAGTTGCTACTCAACAAACGCGAACTAAAAAAACTGGAAAAGGAAGTACGCAATTCGGGACTAACCATTATTCCCCTTGATTTATATATCAACGAAAAAGGACTCGCAAAACTGGACATCACCCTGGCGAAAGGTAAAAAAGAATATGACAAGCGTGAAACTATCAAAGAACGTGACACCAAGAAAAAATTAAGCCAAATTAAAAAATCATTCAACCAACGATGATGAGAAAACTTTTATTCTTATTCCTTTTACTTCCGCTTTTTTCAATTGCACAAATTGTTGGAAAAGTAACTGATACCGATGGTGTTCCCCTTCCCTTTGTGAATGTGTATATTGAAAATTCCTATACCGGAACCACCACAAACGACGACGGAAACTACCGCCTGGATCCCGATAGATATCGGGATAAAGACCGAGAAAATGCAACGGTCGTGTTTCAGTTTCTTGGTTTTAGGACCTTAAAGAAAGAGCTGGTACTGGATAAAAAGTTAATTCTACTCAATGTTTCTTTAGAACCCGAAACATACAGTCTGGATCAGGTGGTGATTACATCCGGTGAAAATCCTGCAGACCGCATTGTGAGAAATGCCATAGCCGTTAGAAAGCAAAACCTGGAAAAACTCAATGCCTTTACTGCTGATTTTTATTCGCGTGGTCTATGGAAAATGAAAGATGTGCCCGAGCGCATACTCGGACAGGAAGTGGGTGACCTTGATGGAGCACTTGACTCCACCCGCACCGGAATTGTCTATTTGAGTGAAACCATTTCAAAAATTGCTTTTCAAAAACCCAACGACTTTTTTGAGCGTATCGTGGCTTCTAAAGTAAGTGGTAACGACAACGGGTTTAGCTTTAACAGTGCGCGTGATGCCGATTTTAGTTTTTACGAAAACACACTCGAACTCAATGCAGCCATTGTCTCACCCATTGCCAACAACGCTTTTGGCTATTACAATTACAAACTGGAAGGTGTTTTTTATGAAAACAATCAGCTCATTAATAAAATTAGGGTAACACCAAAAAGACCGAACGACAGGGTATTTCATGGTATGGTTTACATAGTGGAGGACAGCTGGCAACTTTATGGTGTGGAGTTAAAAATTACGGGGATGGCCATTCAGGTGCCTTTTGTGGAAAATTTAATGTTCATACAAAATTTCAGTTATGACGAAAATGAAGATTACTGGGTAAAACGCTCACAAACCATTGATTTCAGTTTTGGGTTTATGGGTTTTAAGGGTGACGGAAGGTTTACTGCTGTGTATAGCAATTATGATTTTAGTCCCAATTTTGATCCTAAATTTTTCACCAATGAGGTGTTGTTTTTTGAACCTGAAGCCAATAAAAAAGATACTTTGTTTTGGTCGGGCATACGACCCGTGCCTTTAACAGATGAGGAAATCAATGACTACATCAGGCGTGATAGTATTCAAACTTTGCGACAATCAAAAACCTATTTAGATTCCATAGACAGGAAAAACAACAAATTCAGGATTTTAAATCCCATCACCGGATACTCCTATGCAAACACTTACAACAAATGGCGCTTGAGTTATGCCGGGGTTTTGAAAGATATTAATTTCAACACACTTCAGGGCTGGCATGTCACCAGTGGATTGTCTTTCAACAAATGGTATGACGAAAACAGGACCCGTGCGATTTGGGCCAATGTAAATGCCAATTACGGTTTTGCCGATGACCGATTGAGGTTTACCGGAAGTATCACCAAAAGATTCAACAGGATTACACGAAATACCATTTCGGTTTCCGGAGGGAACAGGGTGCAGCAGTTCAATGCCTCTGAGCCCATTTCGCCACTGATGAATACCATCAGCAGTTTGTATTTTGAACGAAATTATTTAAAAGCCTATGACCTCACCTATGCCCGTGTAGGCTATGCTCAGGAAGTTTTTAACGGCTTAAGAGCTTCAGGAAGTCTGGGTTATGAGGAGCGTCAACCCCTTTTCAATCAAAGTGAGCAGGTGATTTTTAGGAATGACGGGGCCAGTTATACTTCAAACAACCCGTTGGCACCTGATGATTTTGAAAATGCGGTGATTGACCAACATGAAATTTTCAAGTTCAAGCTTAATGGACGCATTACTTTTGGACAAAAATACTTTACTTATCCTGATGGTAAATTTAATATTGAAGACGGCAGGTTTCCGGTTCTAAATTTTTATTACGAAAAAGGTTTTGCCGCTTCAACCAGCAATTATGACTATGACCAACTAAGTGCCCGTATCAATCAAAACATCAACACCGGTAACACGGGAAGATTGAGTTACAATCTCACTGGCGGCACATTTTTAAACGGCGACGGAATTTCATTTGTGGATTACAAACACTTCAACGGTAACCAAACCCGTGTGGGTACCACTTTTAGTTACACCAGTGTTTTTAACCTTCTGCCTTATTATGCTTTGAGCAC
>NZ_JCBCCK010000287.1:0-7991 GCF_059864935.1 Planktosalinus sp. | reverse complement strand
AAGAAATGATTAAAATTTCTGAGGCCTCATTGAAATTAATGCCCGAAAAAAAACTACCCGATTTGACTATTTATAATTTTAATGGCGAAAGGGTGTCTTTTGAACAAATCATTAATCAACCAACTGTTCTATACTTCTGGTCCATAAACTCCATTAATCACTTAAGGAATATACATTCCAAAGTAGACGAGTTGAAAGTTAAGTATCCCGAATTTGATTTTATTGCCATTAATACCGATGCCGACAAAGACACCTGGAAACAAATCATCAACAGACATGGATACAACAAAAACCATGAGTTTCGTTTTCATGAACCAACAAAAGCAATGGAGCATCTAATCATTAACACTGTCAATAAAGCAATGATAGTAGATGAAAATGCCAAAATCATTGACAATCATACTAATTTGTTCAGCGCAGGGTTCGAATCAGAATTACTTGGAATTTTAAACCAATAAAAAACTCCCTGAATCGGGAGTTTTATATTTTCTATAATCAATTTCCTTAATTTCCTTTCTTGTAATCAGCCAAAAATTGTTCCAGACCTATATCTGTTAAAGGATGTTTTAACAATCCTAAGATTGAAGACAACGGCCCGGTCATCACATCGGCTCCTAGTTTGGCACAGTCAATCACGTGCATGGTATGTCTGACCGAAGCTGCCAGTATCTCGGTTTCAAACCCATAATTGTCATAAATCAATCTGATTTCGGCAATGAGGTTTAAACCGTCTGTTGAAATATCGTCCAACCTTCCGATAAATGGAGAAACATAAGTGGCTCCCGCTTTGGCGGCAAGCAATGCCTGTCCCGGAGAGAACACCAGCGTGCAATTGGTTTTTATGCCCTGGTCTGTAAAGTATTTGATGGCTTTGATACCGTCTTTAATCATTGGTATTTTCACCACAATCTGTGGATGTAAACTTGCCAACTCCTCACCTTCCCTTACCATTCCTTCAAAGTCGGTGGCAATGACTTCAGCAGAAACATCGCCTTCAACAATGTTGCAAATGTCCACATAATGCTTTAAAATATTGTCTTTTCCGGTGATGCCCTCTTTGGCCATTAAAGAAGGATTGGTGGTTACCCCGTCTAGTATTCCCAGATCCTGGGCCTCCTTGATTTGATTTAAATTGGCAGTGTCTATAAAAAACTTCATGGTATGTGTGTAAATTTGTTTTAAGGCGTAAAAATAAAATAAGTATTTGACAAGCGAGTGACAATGAAGAAATAATTATACAAAAATTAATGTTGATAACTACTTCAATTTGTAATGCTTCATCAGCAATTTCTCATACTGTTTTCCCGGAAGGTTATTTTTCAGCACTACCGAAAACTTCTGCATAAAATCACCCACTTTGTACCTCACTTTAGGCTTTTTGGTTTCAATGATGCTGTGTATGGCTTTGGCCATTTCAAGCGGGTCTTTACCGGCATCGACGTGTGTATTCATCAGGTTGAGGGTGTCGGCATAAGCCTTTTTATATGGAGAATCTTCCAGCAATGGGGCATGATAACGCCCTGCTGCAATGTTGGTGGCAAAATCGCCGGGTGCCACATTGGTGATTTCAATGCCAAACTGCTTGGTTTCCATGCGCAGTGCTTCAGTAGTGATTTCCAAAGCCGATTTACTGGCGGAATAAAACCCGCGATACGGCAAGCCCATATAGGCCGCAATTGAAGTGACGTTGATGATGAGTCCGCTCTTTTGTTTTCGCATTTGGGGTAAAACCGTTTTAATGACCCTTACCGGTCCAAAAAAATTGGTTTCAAAAACCCCTTTGATTTCCTCATCAGGAATTTCTTCTATGGGGCCTGTAATGCCCATTCCGGCATTATTGATTAAAACATCGATTCTTCCGGCTGTAGAAAGCACTTTTTCAGTAAATTGCGTTACAGAAGCTTCATCCCTGACATCCAGTTGAAACAATTGAAATTGAGAGTTGGGATATTTTTCCGGATTTCGGCTGGAACCAATGACGGTATAGCCCTTTTCAGTTAAATACTCGCCGATGGATTTACCAATGCCCGAAGAAGCTCCGGTTATACACACCATTTTAGACATATCACTTGTGTTTCTGCAAATATCAGATAAATTTTAGATATGGGGTTAAGCGGATTGAAGAATGATGAAATCTGTTATGTATAAAAGCTGAATGGAAAATGATTTTTTAACTTTGATGGGATTCCCACCTTCGCGGGAATGAGGCTTACTCTTGCTCGGTAGGGATTCCCGCCTTCGCGGGAATAAAAAAATGGCAAGCTACCTACATCACACCGCTACGACCATTTACCTTTGCTGCGTTCCCGCCCTGGAGGATTCAACAGGAGCTGGTTGTGTAGGACTTGCCGCTGCAAAGATACTATCTTTTTAAGCTTTCGCAAGAATTTTTTTGTAAATTAAAACTTAAAAGTTTTCAGGCAAATACTACCTTTGTTAGATGTTTAATCACAATAGGCTAAACCCCATAAAATGAAAATTCACATATCTGGCATCTTCTTATTCACTGTTTTTTTAATCTCTTGCGGTGGAAAACAAACCGAAGAAAACACGTTTAAAATCATTGTCAAGGAGCAAAAACCATCCTATACCCCCAATGACATACTCACCGTTTCGCTTGAAAACACCAAACAAAAGCTAGCAGACTCCGCGGTCTATTATATTGACCAAAACAGGATGGGTAAAGCTGGGGCTGATGAAGTTTTCACGGTTGCTCTCGAAAATCAAAAACTCGGCAACCGGATTTTACATGCCAAAATTTACATGGGCAGAAAAACTGAAACCCCTTCTAAAGATGTTTTAATACTTGCTTCAGATCGACCTATTCTCTACACTTACAAAATTGTAAACGAATTTCCACATGATGTGGATGCCTATACCCAAGGCCTGGAATTTTATGGTGACTACCTTTATGAAAGTACAGGGCAATACGGAAAGTCCAGTCTCAGAAAAATCAATTACAAAACCGGTGAAGTGGTTAAACAAGTGGATTTGGACCGTAATTATTTTGGTGAAGGCATAACCATTTTAAACAATAAAATTTACCAGTTGACTTGGCGCGAAAACGTTGGATTTATCTACAACCTTGAAACCCTCGAAAAAACCGGAAGCTTTGTCTATTCCAAAAGTGAGGAAGGCTGGGGTTTGTGTAATGATGGCGAAACCATCTACAAAAGCGACGGCACAGAAAAAATATGGACACTCAATCCAGATAACCTTACTGAAGAAAGTTATATCGAAATTTACACCAATACCAGCCGAATTAGAAGTGTCAACGAACTGGAGTGGGTGGAAGGAAAAATTTATGCCAATATTTTTCAGCAAAATGCCATCGCCATCATCAACCCCAAAAATGGTGCTGTAGAAGGTGTTATTGACCTGAGTGACTTGTATAAAAATTTAAAAAACCACCAATCACTTAACCCAACAGACAATGTTCTAAACGGCATCGCCTATAACGCTGATGAAAAACGACTGTTTGTCACCGGTAAAAATTGGAACAGATTGTTTGAAATTGAAATTTTTGAAAAAACAATAAAATAAGCGGTTGTTGGTTAATAGTAATTAGTTAATGGTTATTTTTGAAATGAAAACCTAAAGAAATTAATGAGACATTTATATACATTGGGCATACTGGTTTTGGTTGTACTTATCAGCTCCTGCCGAAACGATTTTGAATCGCTGCCCAGCACCGGAAATCTTGAATTTTCAAAAGACACCGTCTATCTGGACACTGTTTTTACAAACATTGGCTCCAGCACTTACACCCTCAAAGTTTATAACCGTAGCAAAGAAAATATCTCCATACCTTCCGTGAGATTAGGACAGGGGGAAAACTCCAGATACCGCCTGAATGTCAACGGTCGCGCCGGGAAAACCTTTACCAATGTAGAGATATTAGCCAAAGACAGCATTTTTGTTTTTATCGAAACAACTATTGATATCAACTCCTTCCCGGGAAATTTACAGTTTTTATATACCGACGCTATTGAATTTGACTCAGGAAGCAATCATCAAAAAGTTGAACTGGTTACTCTGGTTCAGGATGCGGTATTCTTATTTCCCGAGCGTTTTGAAGACGGCACCATTGAAACTCTTCTGCTCGGTGTGGATGAAGATGATAACGAAATAAGAATTGAAGGCTTTTTCTTAGACGATGACCATTTGACGTTTACCAATGAAAAACCTTATGTAATCTACGGTTATGCAGCAGTTCCCTCAAACAAAACACTAACCGTTGAAGCCGGCGCCAGGGTTCATTTTCATGAAGGTAGCGGAATTATAGTCGCCAATCAGGGTACAATTAAATCAAACGGTGCTTTGAGTAATGACCCCGAATTATTGGAAAATGAAATCATTTTTCAGGGAGACAGATTAGAGCCGGCATTTAAAGACATACCCGGGCAATGGGGAACCATTTGGTTAACCGCCGGAAGCACAGCTCACGAATTCAACCACACCACCATCAAAAATGGAGTTGTGGGTATTTTAATGGACAGCAATGACGGTTCAAACAATCCCACGCTTACGCTTAAAAACACCCAAATTTACAACAGCTCCAATGTGGGCTTACTGGCGCGCACCGGTCATGTGGATGGCGAAAACGTTGTGATTTCAAATAGCGGACAAGCTTCGTTATTTATTTCATTAGGTGGAAAATACAATTTCAGGCATTCTACTTTTGCCAATTACTGGAACCGAAGTTTTAGAAACTTCCCGGCTGTGGTGATTGACAATTCGCTTCAGGTGAGTGCTACAGAAACTTTGGTTTCAGACCTAATAGAAGCCAATTTTAGCAACTGCATCGTTTACGGAAGTGAAACAAGAGAATTTTTCTTAAACAAAGTGGACGGTGCGGCTTTTAATTTTGAGTTTAAAAATTCGCTATTGAAGTTTGAAGACCCGCAAGGACAGTTTACTGACAACCCACTTTTTGATTTTTCAAATTCAAACTTGTATCCCAATTCTGTTTTTAACCAGAATCCGGAATTTTTAGAGCCACTTAAAAACAAATTAAACATCAGCAACGAGTCTGCCGCAAACGGTATTGGCGACCCTGCCACAACACAACTGGTTCCTGTTGATTTATTGGGAACCCCAAGAGGCACGCCCTCTGATGCGGGTGCTTATGAAAGTGTGGTTTTTCCTGAAGATTAGTTTAGTGCACTTTTGGGAGCTTAAGAATTTCACGCTCTTTTAAGTACATCTTGAGTGCAACCATTGCAGCAAGTTTGGCCTCTGTCTCATTTTGTTCTTTAAGCTTTTCAGCGGAATAGTATTTTTTCACAAAATGGGTATTAAAATCACCACTTCTAAACGCCTTGTGCTCCATCACAAATTTTCCGAAAGGGAGCGTTGTTGAAACACCTTCCACCTCATAAGTTGCAATGGCTTTAATCATCAACTGAATGGCTTCTTCACGAGTTTTACCGTAAGTGATGAGTTTGCTCAACATCGGGTCATAATAAATGGGCACTTCCATTCCCTCAACAAAACCATCGTCCACACGAATGCCTTTGCCTTTAGGCGGGCGATAACGCGTTAAAGTACCCACACTGGGTATAAAGTCCTCAAGCGGATTTTCAGCATACACCCGAAGCTCCATAGCGTGACCGTTTATTTTTAAATCTTCCTGACTAAAGCGAAGTTCTTCACCACGGGCAATTTTGATTTGCTCTTCCACCAGATCGAGTCCGGTGATGAGCTCTGTAACGGGGTGTTCCACCTGAAGGCGGGTGTTCATTTCGAGAAAATAGAAATTCAATTTTTCATCAAGCAGAAATTCCACTGTTCCTGCCCCTAGATAATTGCAGGCTTTGGCTACCTGAACAGCGGCAGCACCCATCCTTTTTCTGATATCAGGAGTAAGAACTGCCGATGGTGCTTCCTCAACCACTTTCTGGTGGCGGCGCTGAATGCTGCATTCGCGTTCAAAAAGATGCACCACATTGCCGTGAACATCGGCCAGCACCTGAATCTCAATATGTCGGGGTGAAGAAACATATTTTTCAATAAACACCGAACCATCACCAAAAGCCGACTCTGCTTCACTTATAGCGCGATTCATTTGTTCTTCCAGTTCGCTTTCCTTTTCAACGATGCGCATGCCTTTGCCCCCACCTCCTGCAGAAGCCTTTATCAAAACAGGATAACCGATTTCATTGGCAATACTTTTTGCCTTGACAGTGTCTGTTATAGCTTCATCGATACCCGGCACCATGGGGATGTCATAGCCTTTTACGGCTTCTTTTGCAGCAAGTTTACTCCCCATTATGCGAATGGCGTGCGGTCGTGGTCCAATAAAGATTATTCCTCTTTTTTCAACTGCTTCCGCGAAAGCGGCATTTTCACTTAAAAATCCGTATCCGGGATGGATGCCGTCCACGTGAAGTTCTTTGGCAAGTTTAATGATGTGGTCGCCTCGCAAATATGATTTGTTTGATGGGGGTTCTCCTATACAAACAGCCTCATCGGCAAACTGAACATGAGGTGCGTTTCTGTCTGCTTCAGAAAAAACGGCCACGGTTTTGATGCCCATTCTTCTGGCGGTTTTCATTACGCGTAAAGCGATTTCTCCTCTATTTGCTACTAATATTTTTTTCATATCCACATACCCGCGAAGGCGGGTATCCCATTATTAATATTCCTCAATTAATTCAAATTTGTCATTTCAAATCTCAAATCTCGGGTCTTAAGTCTAACATCTATCATTTACTCCATCTCAATCAACAATTGCCCTTTATCAACCGTGTCTCCTTTTTTAATAGAAACTGCCTTAACCACCCCATCACGTGGCGCAGTAAGTGCGTTTTCCATTTTCATAGCTTCCAAAACCAACAGGTAATCGCCTTCATTAACAACATCTCCGGGTTTTACGGAAACATCGAGAATCAACCCGGGCATAGGTGCTTTAATATCGTTTACGGCAGTAATAGCTCCTCTGGCCAATCCCATAGCGTCGATGAGCGCATCCAGTGGTGTGCCTATCTCAACATGATAGTGGTTTGCATTGACAGAAACTGTGTATTTTTTATTGATAAAATCAGTTGAAATGATTTTGATATCAACTGATTTGTTTTCGTGAATGAGATGAATAGAGTTTTCAGATTTTTGCTGAACATCCAGTTGCTCAAGATTCTTTTCGCTTAAAGAAAAGTCAAACTGATTATTTACTTTAAGACTGTATTGGTATTCCATAGTCAAAAATATTGGGTATAAATATAGGTAATCTTCCTGCAAATAAGAAACAGATGAAGTAGCACAAATTGTAAGTTCAGTTGAAAAAAACCAGAAAAAAATTAACGCGCCTCGTATATAGTAAGATACAAATGAGAAGCCATCTTTCGGGCGTTGTGCTTGGCACGGTTGGCATTTTCACCTTCAAAAAGCGAGTCTATGGTTTCAAACCAAAGGTTGATCCAAAACCCAAAATGTTCCATCTGCATGGATTTGTGGTACTTATGGTCAAGTTTGACATGGGCTACTGCCGGGTTGCCTTTGAATTTGGCTTTAAAGAAGAGGCTGCTTTCCCAGAAATCGGTAAGTTTTTCCAGGTGTTCGTCCCAATCGGTAATTGTATCATTAAAAAAATAGCCAATCTCCTCACTTTCCCTCACTTTTGAATAGAATGTAGTGACCAGCAGTTTGATATCGTCTCTGTTTTTTATGTCGTTCATCGTTTACTCGAAATAATCAAAATAAACCGGAACATAGCTTTCAAGAGTTAGAAATGCCTCTTCGGCGGTTTCGGCATCTTTGCTCAGGTTGGAGAAATAGTCTTTCATTGGATACAGATAATTGTGCAATTGATCGTGAGATTCCCCTTTCATAGTACACTTTTCAAATATCATTTTAAACTCAGTCTCCAATTGAGTGCGCAACTGATTGTAATCATCCAGTCCTAAATTCCTGAATGCCTGTAAATGCTCCTGCATTGCCAAAACACCTTCGGTAGTTTCAATATTGGCCTGCCACTTCAAGCCGTTGTTGAG
>NZ_JCBCCK010000232.1:0-4704 GCF_059864935.1 Planktosalinus sp. | reverse complement strand
AATCCCTTTTTCTGCTAATACTTCGGAAATGGTTGCGGCAATTTTCAGGGAATTTCGGTAAGGATAATCCATCCATACGGTCATTTCCAAAAAACCATCATTTTCTAACCCATCATAAATTTTTGAAAAAGCTTCAGTAGTGAGAAGATATTCTTCCTGTAGGGCCTGTAATCCCGCGGAACCACCAAAAGCTCCTAATGATGGAAGACTGATAAGGTTGTATTTTTCCGAAGATTTAGCCAAAAAAGAACGGGAATCCTGACGGTGCCAGGTAACAGCATCCTTACTTTCAAAACCAATATTCCCGGCAGCAAACCCGGAAACCAATTCGTTGGATTCTACATGGTCAATATGGGATGCGCCTTTCATTTCTGCATATTGTGTCCGTATTCCGGTTCCGGCATCAAGTACCAGTACCTTTTTATGGTTAGCGAGTTCCCAAGCTACTGCTGAAGTGGTATAATCCAAAATACGACTGTCCTCGGGTGACTGCAATACTGCACCTGCCCAATCCCCATTGCTGAACACAGCATCGACAATTGGCACTCCTTCCGTATAAAAAAGGCTCAAACCCGGGGCATACCTCAATGCCGGTGAAGAGACATATTGTACCCAGCCATAAGGACTATTGGCCGTTTTTTCTATGGTTGCTTCGGGCAAATCAAGTGTTGTGCTCAGGCTTTTATATTGAGAAATTGGCAGCGATGGCGGATAAATCACCCCAATCCCAAGCAGCACAATTGCTGTTGCCACTGTAGTGGAAATCCATAGCTGTCTTCTTAAAACAGGAAGTATAAATAACGTAGCAATTAACGAAGCAAAACCTGTAATAAAAGGAATTAAAGTGGGTGCAGCCGTCCAAAACAAAACAATGGCCACCAAACCTCCCAAACCGGAACCAACTAGGTTGCTGAAATACAATTTACCAATGTTATCAGTATATTTTACAAAGACCAATCCTATAGCCAAAGCACAAAAAAAGAATGGAATAAAAAACAGCAATTCATAAAGTAGAAGTTGCCAAAGTTGGTGTTGTTCCACAAATAATAAATAGGTGTCAAACCGGGCAAAAGGTTGTCCCGATAGCCATACGGCAAAGGGCATGCATATCCCTGTAAGAATCATGAACAGGGGCAAGAGATCATCTATCCTTTCAAGCAAAAATTTACGAAACAAAGCAATAAAAGTACCTGCGGCCCCAAACCCTAATAATGCAATGGCAATTACCATATAAGCAAAATGATACCACTGAACAATAGAGAGGTATTGCATAAGGCTCAATTGATAAGCAATCATTGCAATAGACAACAATCCAACAGAAATTAAAAGCCGGTTGAAGTAGGAGTTACTCTGCATCAGTTACGGGTAAAAGGCACAAACCTTACGGGGAAAAGATTTCGGGTTTTCCATTTTCCATCCTTCCCTTTTTCTACCAACATCAAGTTTTGGTTTGTAAAGGGAGCTCCCACGGGAATAATCATTTTACCGCCTTCTTTTAATTGGGCAATAAGCGGTGGCGGAATAAACTCACTTGCTGCGGTTACCACTATGGCATCAAAAGGACCGTGTTCTTCCCAGCCGTAATAACCATCAGCAGCTTTTACATGAATATTGGTATATCCCATCGTTTTTAAGCTGTTTTTGGCACTTCGAGCCAAAGCATCAACAATCTCAATTGTATATACCTCATTCACTATTTCAGCAAGCACGGCTGCCTGATATCCTGAACCTGTACCAATTTCCAAAACTTTCATTCCGGGACGCGGATTGATTATTTCTGTCATATAAGCCACAATATAAGGTTGTGATATGGTCTGGCCATGACCAATGGGCAACGGGCGGTCTTCATAAGCATGCCTTACCTGAGACTGCGGAACGAGTTTATGGCGTTCCACGGTACGCATCGCATCAAGAGTGGCTTTGTCTTTAATACCCCGTGCCACCAATTGTTGATTAACCATTTGTTGTCTTTCCCTTTGAAAGTTATCCTGTGATACAGCGGGTATTGAAAATGAGAGAATAATACTGAGTAAATAAAGAGAAGTTTTCATGATGCCGTCTTTTAGTCATATTCAGTTAAATATAATAAATTAAGGCGACATATTAATCATTGGCTACTAAGCCAACTCTCTTTAAATCATTGTAAAACAAGTCTATATCTGGGATAATTTAAGAAACATAATCTTTTCTTAAAAATGGAAAGGGTGGTTTTGCTTTCACAAAACTACCCTTTTTAAAATGTTATTATCGAATGTAAATTGTAAATCTAATACTCCAATAACTTATCTAATATAGCCCTCACTTTTTCCGTGCTCGGAATCATTGTTTGCTCCAAAGTTGAGTTCAATGGAATGGCAGGCATATTTTCTGAACCTATTGTCATCACCGGGGCATCAAGGAACTGAAAACATTCCTCTTGAATTTTTCCGGCGAGTGCCCTTGCAAAACTGTTGTTGGAAGGTTCTTCAGTCACCACCAAACATTTTCCGGTTTTCTTGACCGACTTCATAATAGTTTCTTCATCCAAAGGGAAAAGCGTTCGCAAGTCGATAATCTCAACACGGTCACGCAGTCCTTGTGTTGCGTTCATTGCCCAGTGGACACCCATTCCATAAGAGACAATTGTAGCAGTTTCCACATCTTCCTGTTTCCAGATTTCTTGTAATAACCACGCTTTCCCGAAAGGCAACACATAGTCTTCTCCCGGTTCTACTGAGGTGGCACCCTTTGTTCCCGGAACTTTGCTCCAGTACAATCCTTTATGCTCAAAGATCACTACCGGATTGGGATCATAATAGGCTGCTTTTAATAATCCTTTTAAATCGGCACCGTTGCTTGGGTAGGCAATTTTCAACCCGCGGATGTTGGTCACCACACTTTCCACGGAAGAGGAATGATAAGGCCCACCACTTCCATAAGCACCAATCGGCACGCGAAGAATCATCGACACTGGCCATTTGCCATTTGAGAGATAACAACTTCGGCTCACCTCAGTAAATAATTGATTCAATCCTGGCCAGATGTAATCTGCAAACTGAACCTCAACTATGGGTTTTAATCCCACTGCACTCATTCCTACGGTGCTTCCAACGATGAAAGCTTCTTGAATGGGCGTATTAAACACACGGTTGTCACCAAATTTTTGCGCAAGTGTAGCCGCTTCGCGGAAAACACCGCCCAAACGACCGCCCACATCCTGACCGTAGAGTAAACATTCTTTGTGCTTTCGCATTAATTCTTCTATCCCAAAAAGGGCACAATCCACCATTACCACTTTTTCAGCTCCTTCAGGAATGCGGGTTCCGGTTTCTTCGGTTATGGGTGTGGGTGCAAAATCGTGTGTGAAAAGGTCTTCGGGTTTTGGGTCTTCGGCTTTTAGGGCTTCTTGATAGTGTTCCTCAACTTCCGCGGAAGCGGAAGTCTCAATCTCTTTCAGCTCACTTTCAGTAAACCCATTATCCAACAATTGTTTTCTAATCTTCGGATAGGGGTCACGCGAACGCGCCTCCTCCAAATCATCCCGGTACCATTCCATTCTAACTCCTGAAGTATGGTGATTCAGCAATGGAACCTTAGCGTGAACCAAAAACGGTCGGCGCTCTTTACGGATGGTTTCTATGACATTTTGTACTTCGGTATAGCTTTCAATAAAATCTGTTCCGTCAATGGAAATGGCTTCCAGTCCGTGAAACCCTTTGGCATATTCAAAAGCACTCTGTGCCCGGGTTTCCGCTTCATTGGCAGAAATATCCCAACCGTTATCCTGTACCAAATATAAAATAGGCAACTGTTTTAAAGCAGCCATTTGAAAGGCTTCGGCGATTTCGCCTTCGGTGACAGAGGCGTCGCCCAGTGAGCAGACCACAATCGGCAAATTCCCGCGAAGGCGGTAATCTCGGCCTTCAGATTCCGGAAACAAAAACCCATATCTATCCTCATCATTGAAAAGATTACCGCCCCTGTCTGCCGTCAGGCTAGATTCACGGTAATGGAATCCCAAAGCAGCACCCGTCGCGGGTATCGCCTGCATTCCGGTAGCACTGCTTTGATGCGGCACTTTGGGCTTATCATCATCCCGCAAACTGGGGTGGGAATAATAAGTCCTTCCGCCGGAAAAAGGGTCGTCTTTTTTTGCCAGTAATTGTAGCATTAAATCTTTTGGCGTACAGCCAAAACTCAACAACATCGAGTCGTCGCGGTAGTAAGGATAGGCATAATCTTGTGGCAGGAGTTGCATCCCCAAAGCGGTTTGTATGACTTCGTGTCCACGTGAGGTGGCATGTACATATTTTGAAACCACTTTGAAGTTTTCTTCATACAGCTCCGCCATGGCTTTTGCTGTGCAGACGTTTTTGAAGGCTTTTTTGAAAACTTTCTTGGAAATATTATGGGTCATTTTTATTTTATTTTTCTCTCGCAAAGTCGCAGAGTCGCAAAGTTTTTCTCTGCGGCTTAGCGGCTTTGCGAGAATCTATTTAGATTTTTCTTTTACTATCAAATTGTTCAAAATAATCGGCAATTCTTCTTAGGAAACTACCTCCTAAATAACCATCGACAATTCTATGGTCAAATGACAGGGACAAATACATCATTTGACGGATTTCAATGGTGTCGCCTTCGGTTTTTTCAATGACTTCTGCCCTTTTTTTGATAATGCCTGTTGCCAGAATGGCTGCTTCGGGCTGGTTGATAATGGGTGTTCCC
>NZ_JCBCCK010000154.1:0-6557 GCF_059864935.1 Planktosalinus sp. | reverse complement strand
TGCTCAAAACTAAACCGGCTGAACACTAATGAGGCATTTTAAAAATACCAAAAAGGACAGGAATGGGTTTATTGAGTAGATATAAAAACAAAGCCCGGTCAAAAACCGGGCTGATTTTTTTTAATCAAAGAATAGATTAATTATCCTCAATAACGGTTTCAAGTGAGCGTTCTGCCATTCTCAACCTTTCCCTGCTTTCATTGAGGGATTCTTCCAATTGAGTGAGCCTTACTTCTGCACGTCTAATCCTAATTTCACGTTCTTCAATAGCTTTTTTATCAGCGTTGGGCTTCCTTGCCTCTTCCTCCAGAGAGTGCTTTAAAGTGCTTAACCTTTCTCTGTGATAGGTTATTAATTCTTCAGTTTCATGCAATCTTGTTCTGGCATGTTCTGCTTTATTTCGGGCCATTTCAGCGCGATGCTGACCAAACTCCCTACCTGTCATATCTCCTTTGTCTTTTCCATAAGCATGACCTTGATTGTCCTTGGAAAGCTTATCCTGTTTTTCGCGTGAATCTTTAGCTTCTTCCCTTTTATCCTGAGCCTTGTCTTGTTTCTCTTTAGTTTGTTCTCTCTTTTCCTGGTCTTGTGTTTGAGCAAAAGATTGCTCTGGTGCAAAAAACAAAAAAGCACCAATGATACTTATTAATATTACATTTTTCATGATTTTATTTTTTAATTAATTTCTTCTACGGCTTGTTCAGCTTCATTTGATATAGTTTCAATTCTTTGATTGATTTCTTCAATTTCCCTTTCCAGGGAATCTATCTTTTTGATAGTGAGCTCCATTTCCTGTTCTTCTTTTGCTTTGTTCGTGTCTTTACATGATAAAGTACCTACAAAAACAAAAACCAATAAAAGTAGTGCTAGTTTTTTCATAATATATGTTACTGTTTCCACAAATATACAGCTAATTTTAGTGAGACTCTATTTATTTAAGATTTTACATGTATTTTGTTAAGATTTTTTTATCCATTTATTCACTTCTTCAAAATTCAATCCTCCATAATTACCGCTACTCATCAAAAGCAGGGTACTGTTTTTAAAATCACGGTTAAATAAAAAATTTTGAAACTCCTGCGGGTCTGTATAGATGATTAAATCATCCCGTTGAAATGCCTGCTCAATTTGTTCTTTTGTGACAGGCTGTAGTTTTTTGATTTCAACAGCGTGGGGCGAGTAAAACACTACTGCTACATCGGCAGCGTCGAGGGCACCTCGGTATTCTTTTAAAAATTCAGGGGTAAGACTGCTGTAAGTGTGCAATTCCAAACAAGCAACCAAATTCCTGTCTGGATACTGAGCTTTGACGGCTTGTGTAGTGGCCTGTACTTTTGAAGGTGAATGGGCAAAGTCTTTATATGCCACCGCAGTTGGGCTTTCTGCAATTTTTTCCAGGCGTTTTGATGCGCCCTTAAAGGTGGCAATAGCTTCATAAAAATCATCTTCATCCACCCCCAGGTGCTGGCAAATCCATTTTGCACCGGCAAGGTTGTTGAGATTGTGGTTTCCAAAAACTTCAATTGGCATCAGGCCTTCGGTGGTTTCCAAATAAGTCACTCCGTTTTCTATGGTATATTCAGGAGTTTGATAACCAATTTTTCTAATGGTGTTTTCAGAAGCTTCCACCACTTTCACCACTTCGGGGTCTTCTGTATTGTAATTGATACTGCCTCCTTTTACGATGGAATCGACAAAAATTTTAAATTGCTCGACATAGATTTCATAGGTGGGAAAAACATTGATATGGTCCCAGGCGATTCCGCTTAACAAAGCAATATTGGGTTTGTACAGATGAAATTTGGGTCTGCGGTCGATGGGTGAAGACAGGTATTCATCACCTTCCAGCACGATAAAATCATTTTCATCAGTAAGGTGCACCATGGTGTCAAAACCTTCCAATTGTGCGCCCACCATATAGTCTGCCGGGATGTTGTGGTAGTTGAGCACGTGCAGTATCATAGCGGTGATAGTGGTTTTGCCATGGCTTCCGCCTATGACTACCCGGGTTTTGTTTTTGGAATGTTCATAAAGGTACTCGGGATAGGAGTAGATTTTAAGTCCCAGTTCCTGTGCTTTGAGAAGTTCGGGGTTATCTGCTTTAGCATGCATACCAAGAATTACAGCGTCAATATCAGCAGTGATTTTTTCGGGAAACCAGCCAAAACTTTCTGGTAGTAAACCGGCTTTTTGCAAGCGTGATTTTGAAGGTTCAAAAATCTCGTCATCACTACCTGTGATGGCGTCTCCTTTTTGATGTAAAGCCAGTGCCAGATTGTGCATGGCGCTCCCGCCAATGGCTATAAAATGTATACGCATAGATTAAAAGTCTTGTGAGGTAAAGATACACATTGTGCAATTAAAAAAAGGGTAGGATATTTTTGAAATAAATTTAAACATTAAGGCATTAAGCTTAACTTCTTAATGCTTCTTAATTCCTTAAAGTTGAAAAAAGTGAAAACAATTAGGATTAATTTTTATAAAAAATCATTAGTGTCCGGTAAAAAATGTCAAATAAAAAAACTGCCGATGTAAACAAAGGCAGGTTCTTAAATTCATTTTTCTTTAAATTATTTTCTGATGGTCATTTCGTCCACCAGGTGTTTGGCTCCGGCATATTTATCGATGATAAACAATATATAACGCACATCAACATTGATGGCGCGTTGCAATTCGTGGTCAAAAATCACATCTCCAGCCATAGCCTCGATGTTTCCATCAAAGGCGAGGCCTATAAGTTCTCCATTTCCGTTAAGAACCGGCGAGCCTGAGTTTCCTCCTGTAATGTCGTGATCTGTCAGGAAGTTTACCGGCATATGGCCTGCTTTATCAGCATAAGGGCCAAAATCTTTGGCGTTGTATAAATCGATAAGCTTTTGTGGCATATCAAATTCTTCATCGCCAGGCTGGTACTTAGCAACTGTTCCTTTTAACGTTGTAAAATAGTTTGCACTTGCATCGTTTTTCTTATCACCTCTTGGCAATGCTCTTACTTTCCCGTAAGACAACCTCAAAGTGCTGTTTGCGTCGGGATAATAAACCTCATCGGGGTTCATCTCACGCATCCCTTGAATCATATTGCGGTAGGCCTTTTGGTATTGTTCTTCCAGTTCTTTTAATTCATCAGATTTGTGTCTGTATGCCGTTAAGAGTTCTTGCGATAATTTTACCAAAGGATCATTATTAAACTTCTCTTTATCCGGGTTTTTAGCAAATTTTATAAAGCTTTCTTTTGAGGAAAGGATACTGTTGTCCACCAAATTGGATATATGGTTTTTTATAGTCACTTTTCGCTCTTTCTCATTCTCTTTGGCCTGTAACAAACTTGGCACAGGCATTAAAGCTTTTATGGTGTACAACCAAACTGTTTCAACCAAAACATCACGCTCCAATGGTATATAAAGTTTACTGTAATGATTTTCTATTTCAGGAAGAATTTTTTCATTGAAGGTTTCTTCTGGGATGTTTTCTTCGGAAAACAACATGTTAAGAACACTGTTCAGCCTGTTTGGAAGTAAGATCAAATTACTTCCTCTTAAAACACTTATCAGGTAATTGTCATCACGGCTTTTGTCGTTTGTATTGGCGTAATAATTATTAATCACTTCCATTACTGAGCCGTATTTTATCTGATCACTTTTAGAAGTACTTGAATTTGCCCAACTGATAAACTTTTCTTCTTGTTTTCTTTTGGCTTCAGCAGTTTGGTGTTGTTTTAAGGCATCAATCATTCCCTGACGGTTTTTCCAGTAATTGGCAATTCCGGCATATTTTGAAGCATAGTCCAGATTTACCTGCTGATTTTTGTCCATGTGTTTTTTCATGGCATCCATAGCAGTTTTTGAGCCTTCTACCCAGGCAGGGTATGCATAATTTACGTTTTGATCGATACCAGCGGCAGGCATCCAGCGATTGGTTCTTCCGGGGTAACCCAAAATCATTGCAAAATCGTTTTCTTTATATCCTTTGATGCTCACAGGCAGGTGGTAATTTACTTCCAAAGGAACATTGTCTTCTGAATATTCGGCCGGATTTCCGTCTTTATCACCATAAACCCTGAAAAGTGAAAAGTCACCGGTATGACGTGGCCACTCCCAATTGTCTGTGTCACCGCCAAATTTTCCTATGTTGTTTGGTGGTGTGCCCACTAATCTTACGTCAGTATAATCCTGATACACAAAATAGTAGTATTCATTGCCACTATAGAATGTGCGCACAGAAACGGTATATTTTCCGCCTTCATCGTTTTCTTTCTGTATTTTGGCGATTTCCTGATTGATGATTTTTTCTCTTTCAGCCTCACTCATTTCATCATTGATCAAACTTAAAATGCGCTCTGAAACATCATCCATTCTCACAAAAAAGCGAACAGACAGGTTTTTTGGTTTCAGCTCTTCGCTGTGATTTTTTGCCCAAAAGCCATTGGTCAGATGATCATTTTCTTCAGTGGAAAGTTCGGCAATCTGGCCATAACCGCAGTGGTGATTTGTCAAGACCAAACCTTTGCCTGAAATAATTTCGGCTGTACAACCACCGCCAAACTGAACGATGGCATCTTTTAAACTGTGGTTGTTGACACTGTAGATTTCTTCGGGGGTGAGTTGAAGTCCCATTTTTTGCATATCGACATAATTGAGTCGTTCAATATGCATGAGGAACCACATGCCTTCATTGGCTTTTATAGGAAGTACAAAAAAGGCTAAAAACAGAAAAATAAATATTTTTTTCATAGAGTTAGAAAGATTTTATTGAAGCTTAATGTATTTGGATTCGAGTGCTAATATAATTGATTTTGAGAATTATTTAAGAGAAAAAACTCTTAAAAATAGTATATGAAAATACGGATTTAAAGATTGCCAATTAATCGTTTTTCTTCCTGCGCTTCTTTAAAATCCCCATTTAATGAAAGTGCATCACTTATCCACTTTTCTGCATTTCTTTTATCCCCTAAATGCCTGTATATCTGAGCTTTTCTATAATAGGCCCATTCCAACGGCACACCATCCCTAACTGAAAAATTTTTAATATACGCTTTGAGATAACTGAGTCCTTTTTCAAGCTCCACATTGTACATTCCTGAGATTTTTCCAATTTGATAATTGATGTTATTGCGTTTGTGTTTTTCTGCTGAAGCTTCTCTTATTTCGATTGCTTTTTCGGGCTCTTTTGTTATGTTTTCATATAAATCTGCGAGTTTTTCGTAGGTGAGAGGAGATTGCCCAATTTTCATTGCCTTCTTGTAGTGTCTTTCTGCATCACGGGGACGGTTAAAGTGTTCAGCGATATAGCCCAGGGTCAAGTAACCATCCACCTCAGAGAGTTTCATCAATTCATTGGCATATTTCAAAGCTGTGTTTTCACTTCCGCCCAAAATACTTGGTAGTGCTATATATAAATCGACTAAAGCCCATCGCACTTCGATGTGCTTGGGGTCGAGTTGTGCTGCTTTCTCAAGATGTTTCTTGATATCACCAATAAGTAAAAGTGCCCTGAAACGATTGCTACTCTGTGCCTTTCTTCCCAAAACTCCGCCGTATTTAAAGTTATAATTGGCATTGTTTGGGTATTTGTCCACAAGAATTTTGTAATAGCTCAGTGCCGTATCCCAGTCAGAGGAATGGGCGGCAATGTCACCCAAATACTCAATGGTTTGGATGTGATTTGGATTTGACTTGAGGTGTGTTTCAAAATGGGGTTTGGCCTGTTGGAATTTTTCCTGATCATATAAAGCTAACCCTCTCTCAAACGAGTTTGTTTGTCCCATAGAAAATAGCGGAATAAGTAATACTATGAAAACTTTATATAACATAAATAGGGATTATTAATTCTTATTGGGGAGGGTATTTTTTGAAAATTTTGGTTAAGGTTTTCTGATAATAGCTTTCTCTTTGTTCAGGTGTGGCCTTTTCTTTAAAACTTCCTTCTGTTTTTGCCTGCCAGACCAACGCATCACGGGCGGCATCGATAAAATCGACTGTGAGTTGCTGGTTGATTTCGTTTCCACCTACAGGAATTCCGGTTGAAACCCCCATAGAGGTACTTCTTCCAACGCTTCCCAAGCCAACACCAATGGTGTTTCTGGAACGTGACACATACTCATTGCTGTAAAAGTTAATCAATAATTGCGGATTGTCAGACTTCACCATCCCCTTTTGCTGAAGCAAACTGTCGGTAATTTTGATGATTCTGTTTTCATCCAACTCGCTCAGCCCGGTTTTCAGGTCAGAATAAAAATTGTAGGTGATGTATTTACTGAAATCTTTTTCAGTATCGTAATCTATTCCTACATAAGTACCGCAAGAGGATAAAATTACACTAAATAGTATGAGAAAAAACAGTCGCATATTTATAATCGATTAATTCGTAAATATACGAAAGCTTAAGGTTGAAAGCTTTAAAGAAGTATTAAAGTTGGTCCTCCCCCTAAATCCCCTTCCCACAGAGGGGGACTTTTTTTTGTATAAGATAGCTTTTCATAAACTACTAATCAATGCTTAATAATTACCATATTTATTTGTTAACTTCAAGCTTATATGACATTTTATTCTTCCGCGTTA
>NZ_JCBCCK010000146.1:0-2685 GCF_059864935.1 Planktosalinus sp. | reverse complement strand
TTTTTATTTTCAAAAAAACTGTAAGGAAAGAAAATGGTTGCATTTTTTGTTTCTCTTGCTAATTCCACTCATTTAAGGAAAACATGAGACTATCTTTTTAGACAGTCTCATGTTGTTCAACGTTTAAGTTTTTCCAAAAGTCTATTAAAATATCTCTATAATTAACTCCTCAGGACTCAACCCCGAAACCTTGGGTAATGGTTCCAAATTAAAATTCAAAACTCCTTATCGCTTCATTTGGCGCAATGATATTATAATTTTCCCAAAGTGCCGGGTCATATTTTTGAATGACTTCAACTGTTGCTTTTTGGCTTTTTGGAGCTGCGTTATAATCTTCGGCGGTTATGGGGTGGCTGTCAACTATTAGGAGTTCCTGGCGTGAGCCGATGTTGGTTTCAAGTGTGAAATCAAACTTAATATTTATCCTTTCCTTTCGTGGTGCGTTTTCCTTGAAACTGAACGGACGTGCAAAATACGTATAACTGTTGGTATAATTTTGTATATACTTTGGAAAATATTTGTCACCAGTTTTTTGATAGATTACCATTCCTGAATTCTTGTTTTTTACATATTTTACACCCAGAAGTAATTTTAAATTTGTTTTTTCTGCAATTTTATTTTCACCTAATTCATATTCCATTTTTAAAACGGCATAAGTGTCTGCTGAAACATACAACAGGCCTTTGTATTTTGCTGAACGCCTTTTAGGGTTGAAGGAAATTACGTAAACCATTTCATCCTGATAGCCGGTCACGTTATCTATGGTGTAGGTGTAGTTGTTTAAATCATCCAGAAAATCAAATTTTTTGCTTTTACTCAAATCAACTGACATTATATGATTGTTGATGTTGTCCTTTATTTTAGAAGCTGTTGTGTCTTTTTTTGCAAAGATGTCTTCTGTATTTTCAAATTTGAAATCGTCATCTATGGGCAGAATACCACTTTTAATTTTAAATGTGTTTTGACTTTTGAGATTGTTGCCCAAAAACTGGAATATTTTTCGTTGCAGGTTTTCTATAGAAGTGTTTTCTTCCCGATTGATGAGTTGGGTGGTTTTTTGTTCGTTAATTTTAAAGATGGAATTGTTAGCATAAACCTCGGAAAAGTTATCCAGATATATTGAAGTGGTTTTGTTTTGGATTTTCTCAGCATATTCCTGAAAATCTTTATTGAAAGCCCTGATAGCGTTTTTATCTGTAAAATCGGCTTTTTTGAGATTGAGCCCAAAATCATGTGGAGTGTAGTGGAAACCGTTTCGGCTAAAAACCTGGAAATGAATCAGGTTGATTCCGTAATTTTTTGTTTTGTTTTCAATCACCCGTTGTATGATTACTAGCGGGTCTGTGTTTTTGTTGACAAGGAAAATACTTTTGAGTTCATCAATTTTTTCATCCAGATAGATGGTGCTTAACGCGAAATCTTTCAGCACAAAGCTTTTTGAAGCATACCCCATACTCGAAAATTTAATGGAATCAGTTTCCGAAAAACGATGGGTTTGGATTTTAAAAACGCCTTCGTCATTGGTGATGACACCATATTTGTCGCCGATTTGCACGGTGGCAAAAACCAAGGGTTGATTGGTTTTTTTGTCCAATACAGTTCCGTTTAAAGTCTGGGCGGTTGAAAATTGAGAAGTTAATACTAAAAGTAATACTGCTGAAAGTGATTTTAAGAATTTCATCATTGACGGTGGTTGGTTTACAAAAATAATGACGATAAAAGTAAGGAATTGTTACAGATTATTTTTTAGGCTTTTGGATTCTTAAATATAAATTCCTGGCTCCATGGTGCACCATCAAAATGTGAATCTCTTTAACATCAACCAATCTGTAAATAATACGGTAGTTCCCTTCGAACAGTTCCCTGATGTTGGGGTCTTGGATTTCGTCAACCACTTTTCCGAGTTTGGTTTGGGTTTTTAAAAGCTCTGTTTTTTTAGAATGCGTTCAACTTGAAGTTGCGCATATCGTTTTGAATCCAAAGCGATATAATCATAAATCTCTTTTAAATCTTGTTTGGCTGATTTTAACCATTTGATTTGAACCATTCCTGCATTTCAGATTTTAGACTTTCTTCTGTAATGGTTTGATTGCTGTCAGATTCTTGTAATCTTTTTTCCAATTTTTCAATAAAGAGCAATTTTTCAATCAATTCATCGATTGAAAATTCTTCGGGAAAAGTTTCCAAGTGTTTTTTTATTTGCTCTTTTGTAATCATTGAAGTACAAGTATGAGATAAATTTAATGAAAAATAAATGAAGTGTGTATTATTAAGTAAACAAATTTACTTCTTCATCTTCTTCGCCTTCTCCAATACTGCCATTTTCAATCCTTCTTTGTATGCTACAATTTTATCTAAAACACATTTATCTGCACTTCCAATAATTTGTGCAGCAAGGATACCGGCATTTTTGGCGCCGTTTAAAGCTACCGTTGCCACAGGCACACCACCCGGCATTTGTAAAATAGAAAGAATGGAATCCCAGCCATCAATAGAATTGCTGGATTTTACGGGAACACCAATCACCGGTAATGGGCTCATAGATGCTACCATTCCCGGTAGATGTGCAGCACCGCCGGCACCGGCAATGATTACTGTGATGCCACGCTTATGGGCGTTGGTGCTGAAATCAACGAGTTTTTCAGGAGTGCGGTGGGCAGAGACAATGTCAACTTCCACTTCGAT
>NZ_JCBCCK010000505.1:0-6639 GCF_059864935.1 Planktosalinus sp. | reverse complement strand
CTTCTGAAACGACAAGAGGAGCGTCTCCTGTATTTGTAAACTTAAACAAATGCTCCACATTGGTGCCTTGCTTAATTGTTCCAAAGTCATGCTCAGTTTTTTCAAAAGACATCACAGGGTAATTACCTGTACTTGCCTGATCTGATACTTCATTTGAAGCTGATTGAGAAGTCATTTCGGCATTATTTTCATCTACCTTTTCTTCTGCATTATCCTTGCAAGAAACAAATACAAAGGTTAATGCTAAAGCAATTGCAAAAATTGATTTTTTCATAAGTTTAATTTTTTGATTTTTAACGGGCACTAAAATAATAAAAAAAATTGGTTTACTGTAAGCCTCTACCGCTTTTGTTCAGTTTATTGGCTGAGTCATATTCTTTTGACATTTTATCAAGTAAACCATTGATAAACAAACTACTTTTTGGGGTTGAATATTCCTTGGCTATCTCAAGATATTCATTGATGGTTACCTTAACCGGAACGCTTGGAAAAAACAAAAATTCAGTAATTGCCATTTTTATAAACAGTAAATCCAGTTCGGCTATGCGTTCTCTGTCCCAGTTTGGGGTTTTGCCTTCAACTTCGTCCATCAACATTTCATCTCCACCCACCGTTTTTTGTAGCAACAGGGTTGCAAATTCCTTATCATCATCATTTTTATATAGGTTTGGCACCCATTTGTGTTCTGGGGTTGTGGGTTTTAATTCTCCCAAAAATTTCACGATAGCTGTATTTATAATAGGAAAGTCATCTGTCCAGGTTATTTGCTTGTCCTCCAAATACTCATACAATTTTTCGTTGGGTGCAATCACCTCTTTGTAAAGGTAAATTATAAAATCCTTGTCCTGTTTAAATGTGGGGTTATCAAGATTGAGGTAATTTTGATAGGTTTCATTTTGTCTCAACTCCCTGAATAAAATTTGAGGGTATTCATTGTCGAGTTGCCAGTTTTTGATTTTGTGTTTTTCAATTTGCTTTTGCAACATACTGTTGTTTTCAAGCATTTGAAGGACTTTGTTGTTTACAAAATTCCTTCGTGGCGTGATGTCATCTGCAGTGGGGAGGTGCTTGTTTTTGGATGCTTCCATAAAGTTTTCCGCCTGTGTTTTGATAGCAGGAAATAGGTCCATCATGAGTAAATACAGGTCATACATTTTTTCCATACTGTTCAGTAGGAATTTTTGCTGATAATCCAGCGTGGTTTTTTCCTGATTGTGATAGGCATATAGCGCCTGAAGGACTTTTACCCGTATGTGTCTTCTGGTGAGCATTTTTTTAGAACTTATTTAAAACAAAGAACAGGCTGATGGTTTAGCCTGTTCTTATACTTTTTAGGGTTTATGATTTCATTTCCTTTTTTCTGGCATCAATACGGGCCTGTGCCACATTGAAAGCCGCCTGATGTGTGGTTATGCCATTCATTTCAGCATGTTGCAGGATTTCAAGCGTGGTGTTGTAAATGTTTTCGGTTTTTCTCATAATTTCTTGTCTGCCATAATTTTCCAATTCAGCATACACATTAATAATCCCTCCGGCATTGATTAAAAAGTCGGGAGCATAAACAATTCCTTTTTCTTTTAGTAATTGACCGTGTTTTTGCTCATTGGCCAACTGGTTGTTTGCTCCACCAGAAATGATCTTTGCTTTAATTTGGTTGATGGTGAAATCGTTAATTGTAGCTCCTAAAGCGCAGGGGGCATAAATATCCATTTCTTCGGCATACAAATTATCACCGCCATAGATTATTGCACCATATTTATTACGAACAGCTTCTAGTCGTTCCTGACTGATATCTGCGATAAACACTTTAGCTCCCTCATTGGTCAAATGCTCTACTAGCGCCTCACCTACGTTTCCAACACCTTCAACAAAAATGACTTTATCTTCAAGCACATCACTTCCATAAGTGTATTTTGCTGCAGCTTTCATTCCCATAAAAACACCATATGCGGTAATGGGTGAGGGGTTTCCTGCACCTCCCAATGATTCTGAAATTCCGGTAACATAAGGGGTTACTGTTCTCACCAAATCCATATCGCTGGTGGCCATTCCCACATCTTCGGCAGTGATGTATTTTCCGCCAAGAGAGTGAACAAACTCACCAAATTTCTTCATCAACTCAGGGGTTTTCTGAGTTTTTGCATCACCAATGATTACAGCTTTTCCACCACCCAGGTTCAATCCTGTTATTGCAGATTTGTAAGTCATACCCCTAGAAAGGCGCAACACATCGTTTAGTGCATCCCACTCAGAATCATATTGCCACATTCTGGTTCCTCCAAGTGCAGGTCCCAAAACCGAATTGTGAATCCCGATGATTGCTTTTAATCCTGTATCTTTATCGTTGCAAAAAACAATTTGCTCGTGGTTATCAAATGAAAGTTGACCGAAAACAGGATCAACCTTGTGGAGTTCGTTTGCTTTTACTACTTCTGTAATCATAAATAAATATTGGTTTGAATTGTGCCTGTATTCATTTTTGGCCGTGCAAAAGTAGGAGTTTATTTCATGAGTTTCAACAAAAATCTGTTAAAAAGGTGATTTTCGCATAAGCGAGAAAGGCTTTCATTTTTTAACCTTTTTTTGTTAGTTATTTACATCCAAAATTGGCGAGCAAAACCCTATTTTTGCGTGGCAAACATGAAAGAACTTAAACATCTCAATAAATATTTTGTCAAGTATCGCGGAATGCTCCTTTTGGGGTTAATCATTACTATTTTCGCAAGGGTTTTTGCCCTTTTCACACCAATGCTTATCGGAAATTCAGTGACATTGGTTGAAAATGCAATAGTCAATAATACACAAAACATTGACGGTGTAAAAAATGACCTTTTGATTAATATCGGTCTAATCGTTGGTGCAACTACACTTGCAGCCCTGTTTACATTTTTAATGCGACAAACTTTTATCGTTGTTTCAAGACGCATCGAGTTTGATTTAAAAAACGAAGTGTACAAACAATATCAAAACTTATCACTTTCCTTTTACAAACAAAACCGCACCGGTGATTTGATGAACCGCATCAGTGAGGATGTTTCAAAAGTGCGCATGTATGCCGGACCGGCACTCATGTACAGTGTGCAAACCATTACTTTGTTTGTTATTGTAATTAGTTATATGTACAGTCAGGCACCCACGCTCACGCTCTATGCCATTATGCCCTTTCCGGTACTGTCAATTGCTATCTATAAGCTAAGTGTGGCAATCAACCAAAGAAGTACCGTTGTGCAGCAGTACCTCTCCAAACTTACCACTTTTTCACAAGAAACCTTTAGCGGCATTTCAGTCATTAAAGCCTATGCATTGGAACCCAAAACCGGAGCCAGTTTTGTCACACTTGCCAATGAAAGCAAAGAAAAAAACATTGATTTGGTTAAAGTTCAGGCGTTGTTTTTCCCATTGATGATCCTGCTTATTGGTGCCAGTAACCTGCTGGTAATTTTCATAGGTGGAAAACAATACATCAGCGGTGAAATTGCCGAACTGGGAACCATCGTTGAGTTTATCATTTTTGTCAATATGCTCACCTGGCCCGTGGCTGTTGTGGGATGGGTAACTTCAATGGTCCAGCAAGCCGAAGCTTCCCAAAAACGAATCAACGAATTTTTAAAAGAAGAACCTCAGGTAAAAAACAAAGCAACTGAACCCACACCCATAAAAGGAAAAATTGAGTTCAAAAACGTAACCTTTACTTATCCGGACACAAACATCACCGCTTTAAAAAACCTTTCGTTCTCCATTAATTCCGGTGAAACACTCGTTATACTTGGCAGAACGGGCTCAGGAAAATCGACCATATTGGAGTTGATTGGCAGATTGTATGACGTGAGTTCGGGTGAAATTTTAGTGGACAATAAACCCATAGAACAACTTCACCTGAAAAGCCTCAGGGAAGCCATTGGCTATGTGCCACAAGATGCCTTCCTGTTTAGTGACACTATTAAAAACAATATCAGGTTTGGCAAGGAAGACGCCACCGAAGAAGAGGTCATCAATGCTGCAAAAATGGCCTATGTGCATAAAAACATTATGGGCTTTACTAATAAATATGAAACCGTTTTGGGCGAAAGGGGAATCACCCTCAGTGGCGGACAAAAACAACGGATATCCATTGCGCGTGCACTAATTAAAAATCCTAATATTTACTTGTTTGACGATTGCCTTTCGGCTGTTGATACAGACACCGAAGAAAAAATCATCGGCAATCTGCATAAAATATCGCGTGACAAAACCACTATTATTGTAAGCCATAGAATCTTTTCTGCGTTAAACGCCGATAAAATCCTGGTATTAAAAGACGGTGAAATTCTTCAACAAGGCACTCACAGTCAACTCATAGGGAAAGAAGGCTACTACAAAGAGTTGTATGCCAAACAACTTTTGGAAAAAGAAAATTAAAATTAGTTGCTCAATACTATTTTTTTTTAGATTTTTGGCTTGAATTAAAATAAAATAAATTAAAAGCTATGAGCGAAAAAGATATGATTGAGCAAGAAGAAATCTATTCAAAAGTATTGCGCGCCGGAAGAAGAACTTATTTTTTTGATGTGAGGGCAACAAGAGCAGGAGATTACTACTTAACCATTACCGAGAGCAAGAAATTTACCAATGATGATGGTTCTTTTCACTATAAAAAACACAAGATTTATTTATACAAGGAAGACTTTGTGAGTTTTAAAGAAAATGTTGATGAAATGATTGACTATATCATCAATGAAAAAGGTGAAGAAGTCATTAGCGAGCGTCACCAAAAAGATTTTAAAAAAGAAAACGACTTTTCTAATGAAGACGAAAGCGTTGACGAAGAGAGCAAAAAGAAAAGCACCGGTAGTTTTACAGATATTGATTTTGACGATATTTAAACAACAAAACCTATTAAAATAAACTTAACCGTTCCGAAATATCAGAGCGGTTTTTTTTATGCCTTTAGAATTAAGACCTACAGGGTATAATCTAAAAAGGTTTTCTGTTAAGCTATGCGCAAACCATTTTTCACAGGGCTTTCAGGTTGAATGAGTATCACTTCACCGTCGGCTTCAACCGCACCTAGCACAAGGCATTCACTGATAAAATTGGCGATTTGTTTGGGTGGGAAATTAACTACAGCTACAACCTGACGATTGAGTAAATCTGATACTGAATAATGTTTGGTAATTTGGGCCGATGATTTTTTGATGCCAATTTCTTCACCAAAATCAATAATGAGTTTGTAAGCTGGTTTTCTTGCTTCAGGAAAAGGTGCAACCTCAATAATAGTTCCCACCCGCATATCCACGGCTTCAAATTGACTCCAGTTAATTACACCCATCAATTTGTATCCATTTTTAATTTCTGAATCATTTCTGAAGAGATGGCACTGCGCTGCGCTCCATAGCTATCCACCAACATTCCTTTTTTTCCATCCTTGGTTTCGATTAGGTATAAGATTGAATTATCAGACGGATTTGAATCTCCTTCAAACCTGTAAAATTTAACCACCGTGAGTTCCTCCGGACTCCAACTTTGTTTTAACGATTTGGATTCCAGTTGATTCTCAGTCAGATTAAAATCAATATCGTAACCTTTTTTCTGTAAATCGTTAATGGCTTCGGAAAGCGTGTTGTATGACTTTTCCATCTTTTAACTTTTTGCTTATTCTAAATTTACAATCAATTGATTGACTGACCAAAATTTTCACAAACATTTAAATTTGTTCATTACAATAAAATCAAATTATCGTAAATTAGAGCCTAAATAAAAAACTATGGCCCGCACCGAATCAAATATGCTACCGCTTGGAACCGTTTCACCGGATTTCAGCCTTTTAAATGTTGTTACAAATAAATATGTTTCATTGCAGGACGTCTATGGCAAACACGGCCTGGTAGTGATGTTTTTATGCAACCATTGCCCGTTTGTAAAGCATGTGATGGATGAGGTCATCAGGGTGGCTAATGATTATAGGGTGCAGGGTTTTGGATTTGTGGGCATAAGCAGCAACGATGTTGAAAAATATCCACAGGATAGTCCCGAAGAAATGGCCAAACTTGCCGAAAAAGACCACTACCCTTTCCCCTATTTGTATGATGAAACCCAGGAAGTGGCCAAAGCTTATGATGCTGCCTGCACACCTGATTTTTATGTGTTTGACGAAGAGCAAAAATTGGTATACCGCGGTCAACTTGACAATTCCAGACCCGGAAACAGCATTCAGGTTACCGGTAGGGATTTAAGGGAGGCTCTTGATAATTTAATGAGCAACAGCCCGCAGCGCAAGGATCAGAAACCGAGTTTGGGCTGCAATATCAAATGGAAAGAATAGTTTCTGGTTTGTTGTTTTGCTTCGCACAGTTCGCTATGCTCGTGTCAAGTTTCAGGTTTCAGGTTTCAAGCTGAAAGAAGATTTTAGCTTCCCTTCACAAAACTTTGAATAGCCAATTCGTAACTCTGTAGCCCAAAACCGGCGATAACGCCTTTTGCGTGTGGGGCAATGTGTGAAATATGCCTGAAATCTTCCCTGGCAAAGGTATTTGAAATATGCACCTCTACAACCGGGGTTGAAACAGCTCTCACCACATCACCAATGCCTACTGAAGTGTGGGTATAAGCCGCAGCATTAAGTACAATTCCGTCAAAAGAAAATCCGGTTTCCTGAATTTT
>NZ_JCBCCK010000493.1:0-3014 GCF_059864935.1 Planktosalinus sp. | reverse complement strand
AATGACAAGGGCTTGTGGTGTTGCGCCTTTCAAGGCTTTTTCAATTTGCTTTTTGGAAATGACTTTATCTTCTTTTCCAAAGGATTCAGGGGCAACGGTTATGACTTCTGCCAGGAAGAAAAACTGTTTCAGGGCTTTGTTTACTGAATAAAATTCTTCTGAGATATGGCCGTAACATTCGGTATGGGTGCCGTGTGCGTGTGGGTTAAATTCAATAGTATTGAAATTGATTGAGGCGCCTTCGCTCACTTTGGCAATCCAGCCGTCGTCTTCAACAGGTTCTATTTTGGGTTGCCCGATGTACCAGGCGTTCGGGTTTTTATTGCTTCCAACTAATGGGATTGAAATGTCCAAAGGCTTCGACAAGTCGATGGTGTAGGTTTTGTTTTGGCAGGCAATCTTTGTAATCATTCGGATTAAATATTATTTGAAAATAATCAGCGATAATCAGCGTGATCTGCTGGCTAAAATTTCCCGCAGATTGCGCTGATGTGCGCAGAGGTTTATAAATTTAGTAAAAATAAATCTGATGATATCCCATCACTCAAAAATTTACCTTTTTGCGTAACTAAAAGTGTATCGCCATCCAAATACAACAAGTGTCCTTCAATATGTTTTTGGGCTTGTTTTAAAAGGTATTCTTTATATCTTACACCAAATTCTTTTTCCACCCTACTTACGGAAACCCCCCAAATCGTTCGCAGTCCCGTCATTATATATTCGTTGTAACGGTCGGTTTTAGTTAAGGTTTCAGCTTCTAAAGGGAGTTTGTTTTTTGCGATGGATTTGATATACAAAGTGTTGTTGCGCACGTTCCAACTTCGGGTGTTTCCGTCGAATGAATGTGCAGAAGGGCCAATGCCCAGATAGGGTTTTCCCTGCCAATAAGCAGTATTGTTTTTGCTGAAATAACCTTCTTTTCCAAAATTGGAAAGTTCGTAATGCACAAACCCCTTTCCCGTAAGCATTTCAATCAAAGTATGAAAGTGTTGTTCTGCAAGTTCTTCATCAATGGGCGGGACGATGCCTTTTTTAATAAATGTATCCAGTGCAGTTTTTGGTTCTACGGTGAGGGCATAACTGGAAATATGCGGGATGCCGAATGACAATGCTTTGTCAATGTTTTGCTTCCAACGCTCGTTAGACATCCCGGGGATTCCATAAATCAAATCCAGGGAAATATTGTCAAAGTAACGGCAGGCCAATTTCAAACAATGTTCTGCTTCCGCTGCATTATGCGCACGGTTCATCATCTTTAAATCTTCCTCAAAAAAGGATTGAATACCGATGCTCAATCGGTTGATGTGGGAGTCTGCAAGTTGTTTTATTTTTTCTTCAGTGAGGTCGTCAGGGTTTGCTTCCAAAGTGACTTCGGGGTTTTTGCTAACGCTGAAGTTTTCAAAAATGGTTTTGAAAATAAGTTCGAGTTCTTTTTGGGTCAACAAACTAGGGGTGCCACCACCAAAGTAAATTGTTCCTATTGTTCCTTTAATTTCGTCTTTTCGAAAAACCAGTTCATGACAAAGTGCTTCCACCAGTTCACTTTTCTTTTTCAACGAAGTCGAAAAATGAAAGTCGCAATAATGGCAGGCTTGCTTGCAGAAGGGGATATGGAGGTAAATTCCAAAAGCCCCTCCCGGCCTCCCCAAAGGGGAGGAGCCTTTTTTTTTGTCTATTTTCTCTGAATTCTGCTTAAAACTCATTAATCTTTTTTCTTCTTAACTGAAATAACAATGTTTTTCCCCCTTTGGGGGTCAGGGGGCATATTCTGTTTCACAAATGCCCCCCAGCCGGTATAGCTTTTTTCACCGGTGGTTTTTCCCATATTGTAAAAGTGGCACACGGCAGCTGCGAGCCCGTCGGTGGAGTCGAGGTTTTTGGGGAGTTCTTTGAGTTCCAAAAGGCTTTGCAGCATTTTAGCGACTTGTTCTTTGCTGGCGTTTCCGTTTCCGGTGATGGCCATTTTGATTTTCTTTGGGGAATATTCTGTGATGGGAATTTGTCTTGAAAGTCCGGCAGCCATGGCGACCCCCTGTGCCCTTCCGAGCTTTAACATGGACTGCACATTTTTACCGTAAAACGGTGCTTCAATGGCAATTTCATCGGGGTGGTAGGTGTCAATCAGCTCAACGGTGCGCTCAAAAATGATTTTGAGTTTTACATAATGGTCGTCATATTTTTTAAGCTGAAGCTCATTAAGTTGCAAAAAAACCATTTTTTTGTTCACCACTTTTATGAGTCCAAAGCCCATAATCGTGGTTCCGGGGTCAATGCCTAATATAATTTTTTCTGTGTTCAAGAAATGTAGTACTTTGGTTTTTACTTATGGATGCTTACAAATCTAAACAATATCTGTTTGTCCTGCTAAAAGTAACGGTGGTAATTGCAGCTATCGCATTTATCTTTTACCAGATCAAATCGCAGGACGGTATTTTGTGGGCTGATTTTAAGTCACAACTCTTTAACTCACCTTTATTCAATGTCCAAAACCTGATTTTAGTGATTAGTTTTACCGTTTTCAACTGGTTTTTTGAAATGTTGAAGTGGCAGGTATTGGCAAGAAAAATTAGAACAATTTCGATTTTCGAAAGTGTAAAACAAGTGCTTGTTGCGCACACTACTTCTATTTTCACACCTTTCAAAATTGGCGAATATGGCGCAAAAACTGTCTTTTTTGACAAAAAACAGGCTAAAAAAGTGCTTTTTTTAAACTTTTTGGGCAATATGGCGCAAATGTCAGCGACTGTTCTTTTTGGTGTCATTGGACTTTATTTTCTTATTTCTCAAGATTATCAGGAATGGGTTTTCAGTTATGTGTTGTTGATATTGATTTCCATAGTTTTATTGATTTTTTTAAGGAAAATAATTTCGTTTAAAACGATAAAAATCAGGGGATTTTCATTGGATAAAATCAGCAATTTTACGCGAAGCATTCCCAAAGAAGACCGTTTAAAAATTGTTGGTTTTTCACTGATTCGTTATCTGGCTTTTTCATTGCAGTTTGCTTTTTTGGT
>NZ_JCBCCK010000414.1:0-1015 GCF_059864935.1 Planktosalinus sp. | reverse complement strand
CTTGAGAGTTGTGCCATTTATTGGAAGTGTCATTGTTTATCCATACTCTTCCATAATCAAAACCCACAAATAAACCATACTGCATTGGAATAATATTGTTTTTTAACGAGCCCAATGCCTGGCGTATTTCTGTATTTTGGTAAAATGATTTTTGCCCGGTAAAACGTTGATTTCTAAAGCCTCGTAGCCCGTCATTTCCACCGACGCTAGCGCCTTGATAAAACTCAAAATCTTCACTAAAATTTAAGTGGCCTTTAAATTTTGTCGCCAAAACTAAGTTACCGGAGTTTACCAATTTGTAATTAAAACCCAATTCCGGTATAAGGTAAAAAAAGTTGCGGTTGCTTTGTTCCAGGTTTTGTGTATAGCCGGATTCAAGCTGTGCATGAATACCAAGTGTTGGGAATACAGTATCGTCTTGATTTTCAAATGAAAAAACAGTATTTACAGTTCCAAAATGTTGGGTATTGAAAACATCATTAGGAACTAAATTGGTGCCGTCTAAGATTCTGTTAGGTGTGTTTTCTACTTTTACGCTTTGGTATTTTATACTGGTTAAAACTTCTATGCCACCATAGGTTCGCCATTTTAAACCCGATTGTAAGGTAAATTTCTCTAAAAGTGTTCTGTTAAAATCCAGCCCCAATTCATCGTCGTTATTTAGTGTTTCGTTACCTAAAGCAAAAAAGTTAGTGCTATATTTTGGAGTATTATAGGCTGTCTCTACTACTAAATTTACATGATTAAACACATTGGCAAACTCTCCTGTATAAGTTAGTTCAAAACCAGAAGTTGCTGCGAAATAAGATGCTCCAATCTTGTGTTGACTTGTAAACGGATTGCGCTCTAACCCATAAGTGATCTGTGAAAAATTGGCTCCAACAATCAAACCTTCATCGGGATTATAACCTAAGCTGGGTAGTAGTTGTTTGAATGTGTACTTATGTTTTTTGTAATTGTAAGTGTTTAGTTCATAATCATCTCGGAGCTTTATAGTGGCCTTTTTGGCGTTTTC
>NZ_JCBCCK010000408.1:0-1430 GCF_059864935.1 Planktosalinus sp. | reverse complement strand
TCCCATTGGTTCTACTGCACCACAGGCCGCCGGAGTGATTCACTCCGATTTTGAAAAAGGATTTATTCGTGCTGAAGTCATCGCTTATGATGACTATGTACATTTTGGCAGCGAAGCCAAAGTCAAAGAAGCCGGAAAAATGAGGGTAGAAGGCAAGGAGTACATCGTCAAGGACGGTGATGTGATGCACTTTAGGTTTAATGTGTAAAGCCTCCCCAACCCCTCCAAAGGAGGGGCTTTTTAATTGAATAATTATTGGATTTTCATTAAAACATATTTCTCAGCCAATTCCCCCTCGATAATCTCTCCCTTTTGGTTGAGGTGCAAAAGATAATTCTCGCCCACTTTAAAAAGTGTTGGGCTTCCTTTTACTTTTTCGTCAAGAACAATGTTATTTCCGTCTTCGGTCCACTCAAAAGTGTCAACTTCTTCAAAATAATTGTCATCTTTTCCTAAATACAATCGCTTGACAACATAAGTGTTGTCTTCACTGAGTGAAACCTCTATCTCAATCCCATCACAATCTGCACAGGGCAAAACCCCTTTGTAGACTCCTTGCCAATCTAAGGCAATTTGTGAGGTATGCATATCAGGTGCTTGTTCGGTTTCTGCAAGTTCTTCAATAGTATCTTTTTCTTGGTTGTTTTTACAAGAAATAAAAGTAAAAACAATACATGCAATCAATAAGATATTTTTCATGTTTTAATTTTTTATAGATTCAAAGGTATCGAATTCTTTTCTTTTTTTTTCTTAACAAATTCACCCGTTTTATTGTTAATTACTTTCTATTTTCGCGGTTTCATTTATTGCCGTGAAGTCTTATATTAGCGGGTCTTAGAAATTTTAATATGGCCAAAGAAACTCAATATACTGAAGACAATATTCGCTCGCTCGACTGGAAAGAACACATCCGGATGCGCCCCGGTATGTATATCGGTAAATTGGGTGACGGGTCTTCACCTGACGATGGAATTTACATCCTTTTAAAAGAAGTGCTGGACAATTCCATAGACGAATATGTTATGGGTGCTGGCAAAACCATCGAAATCCGCATCAAAGACAAAGAGGTGAAGGTGCGTGATTATGGCCGGGGAATCCCCCTGGGGAAAGTGGTTGACGTAGTTTCCAAAATGAATACCGGTGGTAAGTATGATACACGTGCCTTTAAAAAATCAGTCGGTTTAAATGGCGTGGGTACCAAAGCTGTTAATGCGCTCTCCTCTTTTTTCAGGGTGGAATCCATTCGGGAAAATCAGATAAAGTATGCCGAATTTGAACAAGGAAATCTCCTTGCTGACCCAAACCCTGAAGAATCTGTGTCTCGCCGTGGAACTAAAGTGATTTTCATTCCGGATGAATCAATTTTTAAAAACTTTAGGTACCGCAATGAGTATGTTTCCAAAATGCTCAAAAATTATGTCTATCTCAAT